>NZ_JACARN010000032.1:0-60045 GCF_013386605.1 Pseudomonas sp. IPO3749
GGACAAGCCCGCTCGCCACAATAAGCCCGCTCATACAACAATGTGGAACGATCCAGAAGAACAAATGATCTAGTCTCAGTCACCCAGGGAGAGATCGCCATGTTCCGCTACTTCGAGCAACTCAGTTCGCGTATTGCAGCACCCTTCGTAGCCGGCACCTCCCGCGACAGCAAGGTGTGGCAGTGCCGCTGCGGCCAATCGCTGTTCTTTCGCAACAGCCAGTGCCTGGCCTGCCAGGCGCTGCTGGGCTATCAACCCCAGCAAAGTCGACTCGCCTCCCTGCAACCCGGCCCGGTCGAAGGCACTTGGCTACAGGACGGCAACCTCGACGCCGGCGCCTTCCGCCGTTGCGCCAACCTCGACACGCCGGCCGCCTGCAACTGGCTGATCCCGGCCCACAGCACCGCGCCGCTGTGCGTGGCGTGCAGCCTGAACCGCACCATTCCTGACTTGTCGGTCCCGGAAAACCACGAGCGCTGGCGTAAAGTCGAAACCGCCAAGCGTCGTCTAGTGGCGCAACTCATCAGCTTGGGTCTGCAAGTGGTGCCCAAAAGCGTCGACGAAGACACCGGCCTGGCCTTCGACTTCGTGGGTATCGACTTGGAAGGCAATGCCCCCATGACCGGCCACTCGAACGGCCTGATCACCCTGGACATCAAGGAAGCCGACGACGCCCACCGCGAAAAAGTCCGCGTACAAATGCGCGAGCCCTATCGCACCCTGCTCGGGCACTTTCGCCATGAAGTCGGCCATTACTACTGGGACCGGCTGATCGCCAATACCCATTGGCTTGAACCGTTTCGCCAGCTGTTCGGCGACGAACGCGCCAGTTACGCCGAGGCCCTCGACCAGCACTACCAGAACGGCCCACGCCTGGACTGGCAGCAAACCTGCGTCAGCGCCTACGCCACTATGCATCCCTGGGAAGACTGGGCCGAAACCTGGGCGCATTACCTGCACATGATGGACGCCGTCGACACCGCCCTCGGCTTTGGCATGAGCGCCCGCGAGATGGACCTGGATTACCAGCCATTCCCGCTCACCACCCTCTATGATCCCGAACACCCTGGCGGCGTGGCATTCCTGTCGTTCGTCAACGCCTGGATCGAGCTGGCCGGCATGCTCAATGAGCTGTCGCGCAGCATGGGCCAGCCGGATTTCTATCCCTTTGTGCTGCCCCCGGCGGTGATTGCCAAATTGCACTTCATCCACCTTGTGATTCAGGAGGAGGGCGGCAGGGCCGATGAGGCGGTGATTCTGTAGGGGCACAAGTGCTTGAGCCCCTTCATATTTTTAATCCGCCCCCAACGGTTGTAACTTCCGATGAGATCGGTACAATGGCCCCGCTTGCCGAGAGGCAGGCGTCGTTATGGTGACCCCATCGGTCCCCCCGCAACGATTACCCGTGAACCTGGTCAGAGCCGGAAGGCAGCAGCCACAGCGGGAACATTGTGTGCCGGGGTGTGGCTGGTGGGGTTGCCTCCATAACGCTCTTCCTTGCAACACCTCCTTAAATTCAATTCAAAAAAATGCGTCCAAGCCATCTGCCATCGAGCAGTCCATGGCGGCATACTCCAGTGCCTGGCATCCGGAGACAACACACGTGGAAAAAGTCGACGACCTAACGCGCGAGAAGCTGCGGGAGTGGCAGATGCGGCGCCTGGAGATCAAGGACCGCATTCAATCCCATCCTGAACAGACCCTGGAATTGTCGCGGGTGCTGGACCTTATGGACGACGAACACGCGGAAATCCTCAGCCAGGCGGAAATGATCCGGACGGGGGAGGTGGCCAACGAGCCCGAACCGCCTGCCGATCCAGCAGCGCCGCCCCTCACAGGTGCCTACACGCTGCAATTGAATGTGGCCGCACAGAGTGCCGAAGACCTGCGCCGGCTACTGGATATGGCGGTCTTCGAACTTCAGCAGCAGGTCACTGCGATGGCCACTACGGCTGACACGGGTCCTCATTGCGGCGGTATGTCAGGCTCCCTCGGGGAGTATCGGTTTGAACTGGGCGGTCAGGGCAATGCCTGATTCCCTGGCGGCGAGGCGTTATGCAACCGGAACACTTTGATTTAGCCAGCCCGGTCTTCCTGCCTGTCACGGAGGAAACCTGCACGGCCCTGCTCGGCGCGGACGCTGCCAAGGCCCTGGTCGGCCTGACGGACCCGGAGTTGGCCGCCGTGCTGGTGATCCAGAACCTGGCCCAGGCGGCGCAAAAGGACCTGACGTGCGCGGGTGCCGAGCGTATCTTGGCCAAGTTGCTCGATTGGTCGGTGGACACCCAGGCAAAGAGCGCCGCCACGTTGTTGTCCGAAGCCCTGCGGCTGTTCGATGCGCGCAAGCTGTACTTCGGCTTCAATGCCCTTAAAACCGTCAATCTGCGCCTGCTCTCGGCTGAAGAAGTCGCGGCGCGGGATTACCTGCTGCCTACGGGTAAATGGGATATCGGCTACAAGGTCCGCCATTTGCGCAGCAACGATCCCTTCAGCCAGCAGATGGTCACGCCCCGGCACCGTGAGCGCTGGCTCAGCCCGGCCCAGGACAAGCTGGTGCGGACCTTTCGCGCCAACCTGAACGAAGACCTGCATGTCCAAGGCTACGCCGGCATCGGCAAGAGCCACCTGCTCGGCGCGTTGATGGAGTGCCTGCGGCCGGCCCAGACCCTGATATTGGCCCGTACGGGGGCAAAACTCGCGACTTTGCGTGAACGCATGGGGCTGGCCAAGGACAGCAAGACCGGCTCGACCTTCGCCGCCTTCGCCAAGGCACTCTTGCAAGGGCAGCGCCCCGCCGCGCAGGCCACGCCGGCCCGGTTGCCCGGCAAACACGAAGTGTCGCAGACCCTGAATATCCATGGCTGGCGTGGTCACGATGGTGCGGCAACGCTCGATATCTGCCTGAAGGTGCTCGACAGCTATTGCCACTCCAACCATCACAGTCTGTCGGCCCGGCATCTGCCGCATTTCAAACAGCCTCTGTCCAGCGTGGATGCCCAGGCGTTGCTGGAGTATTCCAGCCGGTTGTGGACGTACGTTCAAGCCAACCCGCAATGGGCCGGTCAGACGGCCTTCGCAGCCCTGTTGCTGATCAAGCGTGCAAGCCTCGACGGATGCGTGGTGCCGCCGCGCTACACCCATGTGCTGATCGATGAAAGCCAGGACATCCCGCCTTCGTTGTTGCAGATTATCGAGCGTGGCCGTCAGGTGCTGATCACCCTAGGCGATGAGTACCAATTGGCCAGCGGTGTAATGGTCAGGCGCAAGCGCGAAGTCCGGCACACCGATATCAATTACTCGGTGCGTTCGGGCCGCAACGTCGAGCGCCTGGTCAACCCGCTGATCAGCGTGCACTCGCAAAAGGGCAAGACGCCCTTCGAAGGCGCGCGGGATGCCGACGTCGGCATTGAGCATTATCCTCAGGGCTTCGTGCCACCCGAAGGCTGCGTGGTGTTGACCGCGTCCCCGTGGGACACCATGAAATGGGCCATCCAGTTGCAACAGGCCAACTGCCCGTTCGGCTTCTTCGACAATACGGCGCAGCAGGATCTGCAGCGCTTCATGATCAGCGTCATCGCGCTGTTCAAGCCAGAGTTCTACAGCAACGAGCACAACGACAACGGCCCCCATGCGTACTTCAGCGACATGGATGACTGGCAACAGGTGCGCGATGCCAGCCAGTACGACGAGTCGTTCCTGTGGGTCGAGGACGAGTTGGAAAAAGGCTTCAACGTCGCTGATATCACGCGTTTGAATCGCCTCAGCGGCGTCCCCGGCAAACGCTGCCTGCTGATGTTGGCGGAGGAGGCGGGCGGCATGGAGTTCGACCGGGTGTTGCTCACGCCGGAGTTGCTGACCAACGTGAAATTCAAGGACGCCTATGCGTTCGACCAGCGACTGTGTGCGGTGTACATCGCCATTTCACGGGCGCGGGTGCAGCTGTACCTGCCTTACGACGTGGTTGAGTGGATTGATTTCCACACGTATCAGAAAACCCGTGAATTCCACGGTTACTGATTTATTTAATTCGGCTGTTTCACAACTTTCAGCGGTCGCTCTGGACAACCTAAAACCACCTTGTTAGTTTCCGCCAGCCACTTGTTTCAGAGTATGACAAGGTGCGGAGTTGATATTGAAGTGCCACCACTTCTTTAACTAACAAGGATGTCTTTGATGAAAAGCCTGCAAGGGTTGCCCCGTCTTATCAGTGCCTCGGTAGGTGCGCCCGGTAAAGCCCGCAACTTGCCCGCCGATGTGCAGTGCATCCAATATTTATTCAATCTGATCATTCCAAAACTGGGTTTTCCGCTGACCGAAAACGGTAAGTGCGATGGCCAGTTGGTGCAGTGCATCAGCCAGTACCAGTTCCGTCATCTCAAATATTCGCATCCCGATGGGGTGATCGATCCGACGGGTAAAACCTTCAACAGCCTGATCGAAGAGGCGGTGAAGGTGCCGGTGAAGGCGTTTCCGAGCATGCGTATTCCAAGCTTTCTGAATGCATTCGGTAACAACCAGGGTGACGCGGTGCAAGCCACCGTCAACGTGTACCTGGACCGTATGCGGGCGATGATCGAGGCTGAGCGGCGCAACCGCCAATTGATGCTGCAGGCCACGTGCGATGGCGGCATGACGCTCACCGATACGGATTTTCAAAATGCCGCCAAGCAGTTGGGCAACGGCATTTCGGTGAATGTCATCAGGGCCTTCGCCACGGTGGAGTCCGGTGGTCGCTCGGGTTTCGGGCCGGCCAAGTTACCGATCATTGCGTTTGAAGGGCACCAATTTCGCAAGTACACCAAGCATATCTACGACCAGGCGCATCCGCTGCTTTCGTACATCTATGTGAGAAAGGCCGGGCCGCAGTGGCAGGTCAATAACAAGGATCAGGTCAAGGCCTGGGAAACCATGGCCACTGCATTCGCCCTGGACCAGGAAGCGGCGTTGATGTCGGCGTCGTGGGGCATGTTTCAGACCATGGGGTTTAACTACGCTTCATGCGGTTACAAGACGGTGTTTGAGTTTGCCGCGGCATTAAAAGTGAATATCGGTAACCAACTGAAGGCGTTTCTCGCGTTTTGCGCTAACAGCCCGGCGTTGATGACGGCCATGAAAGCCAAGGATTTCACTTCGATGGCCCGTAACTATAACGGCAAGGACTACGGCAACTATGACGTCCTGATGAAAGACGCCTACGAGAAACTTGAAGGAAAAAAATAAGATGATCCGTTTTCTAGCAGTGGGTGTGTTGTCGTTGTGCGTCGCAGCGCCTGTCTTGGCCGGTTCACCGGCGTTGCATTCAGGCAAATACGAAGCGCTGATGCTGGCCGTGACGCCTGAACATCAGGTGGAAGGCTATTACGCGGAAGAGATGGGCGAGGGCGTTACTCGCAGCTGCACGTTCTATCTGCAAGGCAAGCCCTCAGCGCTGACCACCTGGAACGACACTGCCTACCCCGGCAGCGTGGCGCCTTCTTCGGACGGCGTGATCCTGACCGTGGAACAGGGTCGCCAGCATCCCGGTTGCTTGAGTGTACTGATGCCAGAGATCGCCACTGGCCTGGACTTGACCCAGACCGCCAACAAAAAGTGGATCGGCCTGGTGCAGGTATCCGCTGCCAAGGCTTACCTGCTGAAAACCCCAAGTGCCAAGGCCGCCAAGCGCCCCTACATCGTCAAGAATGACGTGGTCGGGGTGCTGGCCTTCAAGGATGGCTGGGCCCAGGTCGAGTTCATCAATGCCGATGACCGCTCGTTTACTGGCTGGATCAGCCAGGATCAGTACGCGCGTTTGGCGGCCCCTAAAAGCTGATCAGCCGAAGGTTTCACGCAACAACCCAGCAAATGCATCTCGCGCCAGATGCCGCTGGGTGTCCTTGTGCCAGAACAGCAGGTTGTCCACCGCCTGCAGTTCATCGAACCGGTACGACGCCAGCTGATTGGCCTGCTCATAGCGGGCCAGGATGCCTTCCGGCGCCAGCGCCACGCCGATCCCGGCACTCACGCAACCAATGATCGTGCCCCAACTGGCATAGCTGGCAATGGTCGGCTTGAAGGCGTGGGGCCTAACCCAATTCTCCAGCGCCGCCCGATAGGGGCAGCCCGGCGGCCACACCAGCAAGGTGCGGCCAGCCAGGTCTTCGGCGCTGCGGATCGGTTCGCTGGAGGCGCTGGCGATCAGCACCAGGCGCTCGCTGTAGACCACGCTGTGGTCGAGCTTTGCGCGTTTGTTGCCGGCGGCCACCAGCGCCACATCCAGGCGATGGTGTTGCAGGTCATCGAGCAGCTCGCCCCAGGCGCCGGTCACCAATTCCAGGCTGACATCCGGGTAGCGCCGGTGATACTCCGCCAACAGCGGCGGCAGTCGGCCGCTGGCGCTGGACTCCACCGCGCCGATGCGCAGGGTGCCACGGGGAATGGCGTTGGCGTCCACGGCGCGTTTGGATTCGTCCACCAGGGCGAGGATGCGTTCGCAGTATTCGAGGAAAATTTCCCCCGCCGCACTGATCGCCAACCCACGCCCGGCGCGGATGAACAGCGGCGTGCCCAACTCGCTTTCCAGTTGCTTGATGCGCGTGGTGATGTTGGACGGCACGCAATGCAGTTGCACGGCGGCCTGGGCCACGCTGCCGGTTTGCGCTACGGCTCGCACCATTTTCAGTTGGGCCAGTTCCATTGCTCAGTTCCAGTGATTTCAGAAGTCAGAAACGCTTAATTGTCCTACGCCTTGTGCGGGCCAAGACTGACGGCATTCCTTCTCAGTTTTCGGATGCCGTCGATGAACACCCCGTCACCCCTGAAGCTTACGCTAGTCATCGCCAGCGTCATCCTCTGTTGGGCCTATTCGCCGATTGGCGTGCACATGGGGCTGCACAGCTACAGCCCTGGCCAGCTGGCGCTGCTGCGGTTCTTGATCGCCTCGGTGTTCATGGCCGGTGTGGCGCTGGTGATGGGCATTGGTCGGCCACGTCTGCGGGATCTGCCGTGGCTGTTGGTGTTGAGTTTTTTCGGGGTGTTCCTGCATCACACCAGCCTGAACTATGGACAGCAATTCGTCACGGCGGCGGCGTCCAGCGTGTTGGCACAATCGGCGCCGCTGTTCAGCGTGCTGATCGCGTTTTTCTGCTTGAGGGAACGTGTCAGCCTCTGGCGCTGGAGCTGCGTGTTGCTCGGCCTGCTGGGTGTGCTGGTGGTGATCTGGGGCGATCACGGCCTGGGCGATATCGACCCGCGTGGCCTGTTGATCCTGCTGGCGGCGGTGTCGTGGAGCCTGTACTTCGCCATCCAGAAACACTACGCCCATCGCTATAGCCCGCTGACCATGGCGTGCTACATGGTGTGGGCCGGCACGCTGATGCTCTGTGTGAACCTGCCAGGTCTGCCCGCCGCCGTAATGCACGCGCCGTTGCCGGAAAACCTCGCGGTGCTGGTGCTCGGGATCTTTCCGAGTGCCCTGGCGTACCTGGCCTGGGGTTATGTGCTGAAACATGTCGAGGTCAGCCGCGCCTCGGTGGCGATGTACCTGATCCCGCCCGTGGCCATGACGATGGCGGCGACGCTGCTGGGCGAGCACATCGCCCTGCAAGTGGTGCTGGGCGGTGTGATCGTGTTGGCCAGCGTGGCCGCCATCAGTCTTGAGGGGCGTTGGGCGCGGTCTCTCCGGTGTACAGTTGGATGATCTGGTCGATCTCGCCCGACATCTTCATCCGCAACAAGGTGCGCAGGATCAACTGCACCGGCACGTTCGGGTCATTGCGCACGGTGCAGCCCAGGTTCTGCTCATCGATCACCGCCACCTTGTGCAGGCGTTTGCCCACCGGCATCCGCTGGTTGAAGCGGTCGAGTATCCATTCATTGATCACCGCGAACTTGAAACGCCCGGCCACCAGTTTGTGCAGCACCTGCTCTTCGCTGCGCGCATCGTCGCGGCTGAGCTGGCCGCCGGCAAACAGCGGGTCGAGGGTGGCGTAGCGGTAATTGAGCACGGTGCCGATGGCTTGCGGCGCGAGTTTGTCGACCTGTACCGGCTGCGCAGGAATGTGCGTGCTGACCAACAGGTTGCGCTGCACCATCAGCGGAATGCTCCAGGTATAGTCGCCGGACTGGTCGTCGACCCAGGCCTGGGTGACATAACAGCGCACATCAATATCACCGTGTTCCATGGCGCTGGAGATGCGCGCCCGTGCCAGCACGTGGAATTGCGCCGGGCGGCCGACCTGAGTGGCCAGGCTCAACATCACGTCATACAAAATGCCCTGGGTGGGCCGGCCGTCCTCCAACTGCACCATGGGCATCGCCCAACTGTCGGAAACCGAGAAGCGCAGCGGTGCGGGCGCTGCAAGGCTGGCCGTGGCAATCATCCATAAAACGCCCAGGACTGCGCGCATAAGCTCTCCGGGTTCAGGCCTTTTTGGGGCCAGTCACAAGAGCTTAGTCAGATTAGGCAAGCGTGCCGGATGCAATTTCCCCCTTGCTCCGCTAGCATTACCGGCTTCTGTTTCCCAGTTGCGACGGTTTTCCATGAGTTATCAGGTTCTTGCACGTAAATGGCGTCCGCGCTCGTTCCGCGAAATGGTCGGCCAGACCCATGTGCTCAAGGCTCTGATCAATGCCTTGGACAGCCAGCGGCTGCACCACGCGTACCTGTTCACCGGTACGCGAGGGGTGGGCAAGACCACCATTGCGCGCATCATCGCCAAATGCCTGAACTGTGAAACCGGTATCACTTCTACGCCATGCGGCACCTGCTCGGTGTGCAGGGAAATCGACGAAGGGCGCTTTGTCGACCTGATCGAGATCGACGCCGCGAGCCGCACCAAGGTCGAAGACACCCGCGAGCTGCTCGACAACGTGCAGTACGCGCCGAGTCGCGGCCGCTTCAAGGTCTACTTGATCGACGAAGTGCACATGCTCTCCAGCCATTCCTTCAACGCCCTGTTGAAAACCCTGGAAGAGCCGCCGCCCTACGTCAAATTCATCCTGGCCACCACTGACCCGCAGAAACTTCCTGCAACGATTCTGTCGCGGTGCCTGCAGTTCTCTCTGAAAAACATGACCCCCGAGCGGGTGGTCGAGCATTTGACCCACGTGCTGGGCGTCGAAAACGTACCGTTCGAAGACGACGCGCTGTGGCTGCTCGGCCGCGCCGCCGATGGCTCGATGCGTGACGCCATGAGCCTCACCGACCAGGCCATTGCCTTTGGTGAAGGCAAAGTCATGGCCGCCGACGTGCGCGCCATGCTTGGCACCCTCGACCACGGCCAGGTATTCGACGTGCTGCACGCGCTGATCGAAGGCGACGCCAAGGCGTTGCTCGAAGCCGTGCGTCACCTGTCGGAGCAAGGCCCGGACTGGAACGGCGTGCTATCGGAGATCCTCAATGTGCTGCACCGCGTCGCCATCGCCCAGGCCCTGCCTGAGGGTGTCGACAACGGCCATGGCGACCGCGACCGTGTGTTGGCCCTGGCCCAGGCATTGCCGGCCGAAGATGTGCAGTTCTATTACCAGATGGGCCTGATCGGCCGCCGCGACCTGCCCCTGGCGCCCGATCCGCGGGGTGGCTTTGAAATGGTGCTGCTGCGGATGCTGGCGTTCCGGCCCGCCGATTCGGCGGATGCGCCGAGACAGCCGCTAAAGCCAGTGGGGATCAGCCAGGCCACAGTTGATTCCGCCAAACCAGTGGCTGGCGCGGCGGTGGTCGCGCCAGTGGTGGCTGCGCCTGCGCCAGTCGCGCCGGTGCCCGAGCCTGAGCCTGTGGTCGCTGCGCCGGTGGTCGAGCCGGAACTGGTTATCGAGCCTGAGCCGGTCGTCGACCTGCCCTGGAATGACCCGGTTGAAGCTGAAGTCGAAGCCGAGCAAGCGCCCGCCGTGGAGCCCGTGCTGGAAACCACCGGCGAGCAGCCCGAGCTGACCCCAATGCCCACGCCGACCCCGGACAGTGTGGTGCCGGACGCCCCGGAATGGGTGTCCGCGCCGGTTCCCGAGCCGACCGTGGCCCAGGTGGAAGCCGCCACGCCGGGCATCGACCTCGATGACGAACCGCCGCTGGACGAAGACTACATCGAGCCGGACATGGATTCGGCCTACAGCTACCTGGACGACTTGGCCAGCGAACACACCGCCGAACCGGCCCCCGAGCCCGAGGCGGAACCCGCTGCCGCGCCGGCCACCGGCCTGGCCCTGCAATGGCTGGAATTGTTTCCGAAGCTGCCGATTTCCGGCATGACCGGTAGCATCGCCGCCAACTGCACGCTGATTTCCATCGACGGCGATCACTGGCTGTTGCACCTGGACCCGGCCCACAGCGCCCTGTTCAATGCGACCCAGCAACGTCGCCTGAATGACGCACTGAACCAGTACCATGAGCGCACGCTGACCATTGCCATCGAGCTGATCAAGCCGGAGCAGGAAACCCCGGCCCAGGCCGCGACCCGCCGGCGTATCAACCGCCAGCGTGAGGCCGAGGACTCGATCCACGGTGATCCGCTGATCCAGCAAATGATGCAACAGTTCGGTGCGGTCGTCCGTCACGATACTATTGAACCTGTCGAAGCCCCGGTGGCGTCATAAACCGGGCTACTAACTTGATCCACGTACTTTGAGGTGATTCCCATGATGAAAGGTGGCATGGCCGGCCTGATGAAGCAGGCGCAGCAGATGCAGGAAAAGATGGCCAAGATGCAGGAAGAACTGGCCAACGCCGAAGTCACCGGTAAAGCCGGTGGCGATATGGTCAGCGTGGTGATGACCGGTCGTCACGACATCAAGCGTGTGAGCATCGACCCAAGCGTGCTGCCAGGCGTCGGTGAAGATGACCTGGAAATGCTCGAAGCCTTGTTCGCCGCGGCCGTCAACGACGCCGTGCGCAAGATCGAAGCCAACAGCCAGGAAAAAATGGGCGGCGTGACCGCAGGCATGCAATTGCCGCCGGGCATGAAGTTGCCGTTCTGATCCGGTAGCGTTAGCTAGACTCCAATGCCAGGCCTCGTGCCTGGCATTTTTGTTTGTGCCAAATCTGATCGAACCCTGGCACGGCACGCATGGTCTGCACCCTATACCGATGGATTCGATAAAGGAGCCCTTTCATGCCTCAAGAACCGACCCTGAACCAGCGCATTGTCCTGGTCTCACGCCCCCAAGGCGCACCGACCCCGGAAAACTTCCGCCTGGAACGCGTGAATTTGCCGGAGTTGGCCGACGGCCAGGTCCTGCTGAAGACGTTGTACCTGTCCTTGGACCCTTACATGCGCGGGCGCATGAGCGACGCACCGTCCTACGCCGCGCCGGTAGAAATCGATGAAGTGATGACCGGCGGGGCTGTCAGCCGTATCGAGCAATCGCGTAATCCGAAATTTGAAGTGGGCGACCTGGTGGTCGGCTCGACCGGTTGGCAGAGCCACAGCATTTCCGATGGCCGTAACCTGATGCCGGTGCCCAAGGGCCTGGCCAGCCCGTCCATGGCCCTCGGAGTGCTGGGCATGCCGGGCATGACCGCCTACATGGGCCTGATGGACATCGGCCAGCCCAAGGCCGGGGAAACCCTGGTCGTCGCCGCAGCCTCCGGCGCAGTGGGCTCGGTGGTGGGGCAGGTGGCCAAGCTCAAGGGCTTGCGCGTGGTCGGCATCGCCGGAGGCGCCGACAAGTGCCGCTACGTGGTGGATGAGTTGGGCTTCGATGCCTGCATCGACCACAAAAGTGAACACTTCGCCGATGAATTGGCCCAGGCCTGCTTCAAGGGTGTGGACATCTATTTCGAGAACGTCGGCGGCAAGGTGTTCGACGCCGTGGTGCCCTTGCTCAATCCCAAGGCCCGGATTCCACTGTGTGGGCTCATCGCCGGCTACAACGCCCACCAACCCCCCAGCGGCCCGGACCGGCTGCCGGCGCTGCAACGGACCTTGCTGACCAAGCGCGTGCGGATCCAGGGTTTTATCGTGTTCGATGACTACGGTGATCGCCAGCCCGAATTCCTCAGCGCCATGGCGCCGTGGGTGCGTGACGGCAAGATCAAGTTCCGTGAGGACGTGGTCGAGGGCCTGGAGCAGGCGCCCGAAGCCTTTATCGGTCTGTTGGAAGGGCGCAACTTCGGCAAGTTGGTCGTGCGCATTTGACGCTTATCCGGGGCGCGGGTATAAACCGCGTCTCGTTGTTTTGTCGGACCCTTCGCCCATGAGCTTCAGCCCCCTGATTCGCCAACTGATCGACGCCCTGCGCATTTTGCCGGGTGTCGGCCAGAAAACCGCCCAGCGTATGGCGCTGCAACTGCTGGAGCGTGATCGCAGCGGCGGCGCCCGGTTGGCCCAGGCCTTGAGCCAGGCCATGACCGGTGTCGGCCACTGCCGCCAGTGCCGTACCCTCACTGAAGAAGAACTCTGCCCGCAATGCGCCGACCCGCGCCGCGACGATACGCTGCTGTGTGTTGTTGAAGGGCCGATGGATGTGTACGCGGTGGAGCAGACCGGCTATCGCGGTCGCTACTTCGTGCTCAAGGGCCACCTGTCGCCGCTGGACGGCCTGGGCCCGGAAGCCATCGGTATTCCGCAGTTGGTGGCGCGCATCGAAGAGCAGGGCACTTTTACCGAAGTGATCCTGGCCACCAACCCGACGGTGGAAGGTGAGGCGACCGCGCACTACATCGCGCAATTGCTGACCAACAAAGGCCTGATCACCTCGCGTATCGCCCACGGCGTGCCGTTGGGCGGCGAGTTGGAGTTGGTGGATGGCGGCACGCTGGCGCATTCCTTTGCTGGTCGCAAACCTATCGCCCTCTAACGGGCGACACCGTTAAAAATGTGGGAGCGGGCTTGCTCGCGAATGCGGTGGATCAGTCAATATCTTTGTTGACTGATACCCTGCATTCGCGAGCAAGCCCGCTCCCACATTGGTTCTATGTCGTCATTAGAGTTTTCGCACGGCTTGATAACCAAGCAAGCGCTTGGTAAGTTCGCTCCACCTCACCGTGGAGCTTGCCGATGTCTGCCTATCAGCACTACTTCGACCCTAGCCACCAATTGGTCCGCGACAGCGTGCGTCGCTTCGTCGAGCGCGAGATGCTGCCGGGCATCGAACAGTGGGAGGAGGCAGAGAGCTTCCCCCGAGAGCTGTACCTCAAGGCGGGTGCGGCGGGGATTCTTGGCATCGGCTACCCGGAAACGTTGGGCGGCAGCCATGAAGGCGATCTGTTCGCCAAGGTCGCGGCCAGCGAAGAGCTGATGCGTTGCGGCTCCGGCGGCGTCGTGGCGGGGTTGGGGTCGTTGGATATCGGCCTGCCGCCTATCGTCAAATGGGCGAGTCCAGAGATTCGCGAGCGTGTCGCCCCGCAAGTACTGTCGGGCGAGAAGATCATCGCCCTGGCCGTCACCGAGCCGGGTGGCGGTTCGGATGTGGCCAGCCTGCAAACCCGCGCCATTCGCGACGGCGAGCATTACCGCGTCAGCGGCAGCAAGACCTTCATCACCAGCGGCAGCCGCGCCGACTTCTACACCGTGGCCGTGCGCACGGGCGGGCCGGGCTTTGCCGGCATCAGCCTGTTGTTGATCGAAAAAGACACCCCTGGTTTCAGCGTCGGCCAGCCGCTGAAGAAAATGGGCTGGTGGGCGTCGGACACCGCTGAATTGTTCTTCGACGATTGCCGCGTGCCCGTCGGCAACCTGATCGGCGCTGAAAACATGGGCTTTGCCTGCATCATGGGCAACTTCCAGAGCGAGCGTCTGGCCCTGGCATTGATGGCCAATATGACGGCGCAGATGGCGCTGGAGGAAAGCCTCGAATGGGCTGCGCAACGCGAAGCCTTCGGTAAACCCATCGGCAAATTCCAGGTGATCAAGCATCGCCTGGCGGAGATGGCCACCGCCGTGGAGGTTTCACGGGAGTTCACTTACCGCCAGGCGGCCAAGATGGCCGCGGGCATCAGCGTGATCAAAGAGATTTCCATGGCCAAGAACCTCGCCACCGATACCGCCGACCGCGTCACTTATGACGCCGTGCAGATCCTCGGGGGCCAGGGTTACATGCGCGGCAGCCTGGTGGAGCGGCTGTATCGCGACAACCGCATCCTGTCCATCGGTGGTGGCACCCGTGAAGTGATGAATGAAATCATCAGCAAGCAGATGGGGCTTTGATCACTGTTCGCTCAGTGCAAACTGCGTCAGGCAAAAAGTCGGGATGCCCATGTCTTCCAGGCGCTGCGAACCGCCCAGCTCCGGCAGATCAATAATCGCCGCCGCTTCGAAAATCGTCGCCCCCATGCGTCGCACCAGGTTCGCCGCTGCGATCAGGGTGCCGCCGGTGGCGATCAAATCATCGAACATCAGCACCGAATCGCCCTCGCACAAGCTGTCGGCATGCACTTCCAGGAACGCCTCGCCGTACTCGGTCTGGTAACCCTCGGCCAGCACGTCAGCTGGCAGCTTGCCTTGCTTGCGGAACAGGATCAGCGGTTTGTTCAGTTGGTAGGCGATGATCGAACCGATCAGGAAGCCCCGCGCGTCCATCGCGCCGATATGGGTGAATTCGGCCTCGACATAACGATGGGCAAAGCTGTCTGCCACCAGGCGCAAGGCGCGGGGCGATTGGAACAACGGCGTGATGTCACGGAAGATCACCCCAGGCTTGGGGAAGTCGATGACGGGGCGGATCAGGGATTTGATGTCGAACGAATCAGAGGTCATCGTCGAAGAGTCCTGGGGCTGGAAACGGACTCGAAGTATACCTGCGGCCTCGCCGGTTGGCGCGGCCGCAAGTGTCTGCATCAACCTTCCAGCGAGCCACCGGCCAGCGCACACAGCTGGATCGGGTCGAGGATATGCACTTCTTTACCTTCGGCGGCGATCAGCTCGTTCTGCTGGAAGCGGGTAAACACGCGGGACACGGTTTCCACCGCAAGGCCCAAGTAGTTGCCGATTTCATTGCGCGACATGCTCAGGCGGAACTGGTTGGCCGAGAAACCCCGGGCCCGGAACCGCGCCGACAGGTTGACCAGGAAGGTGGCGATGCGCTCGTCGGCGGTTTTCTTCGACAGCAGCAGCATCATTTGCTGGTCGTCACGGATCTCGCGGCTCATCACACGCATCAACTGGCGGCGCAGTTGTGGCAGTTGGATGGCCAGTTCGTCCAGGCGTTCGAAGGGGATTTCGCAAACGGATGTCGTTTCCAGCGCCTGCGCCGACACCGGGTGAATCTCGGTGTCCATGCCCGACAAGCCCACCAGTTCGCTGGGCAAGTGGAAACCGGTGATCTGCTCTTCGCCGCTGTCGCTCAGGCTGAATGTCTTCAACGCACCCGAACGTACTGCATAAACGGAATCGAACTTGTCGCCCTGGCGGAACAGAAACTCGCCTTTTTTCAGCGGGCGGCCACGTTTAACGATGTCGTCCAGCGCATCCATGTCTTCCAAATTCAACGAAAGTGGCAAGCAGAGGGGGGCCAGGCTGCAATCCTTGCAATGAGCCTGGCTGTGAGCGCGCAGTTTGACTGGCTCGGACATTTCTTAAATCCTTGTGGGAAAACACACATAAGACGTAAGGGTAACGCACTGGGGGGCGCTGAGGCCAGCCTGTACAAAAAACCGGCAGCGGTATAAAGGTTTTTGTGTCGGGGTCGATACAGAAGGCATACCTATTGAGTCGGAGCTTGGATCATGTCTGTTATAGCTGCCTACAACCCTGCCATCCGCATTCCGACCGTCCCGGATGCAAAGCCTGCGGCTGAGGCCAAGGAAGCAGCGCCAGAGGTTGAAACCACCCATGCACCCAAAGTGGTGGAAGGTGTGACGGTGACTATTTCTGCCGATGCGTTCAAGGCGGCAGGTGCGGCCAAAAGCTCCAATGCGGATATCGATGACAGCGGCCTGGACGACAACGTCAAGCAGGTGCTGAAAATGATCCGTCAGTTGAAACAACAGATCGCCGAAAAACAGGCCGAGCTGGCGGCCGTTGCAGCGGCCAATAATCTTTCCCCTGAAGAGGCGCGCGCGAAAACCAGCGCGTTGCAGAGCGAGATCAGTTCTTTGCAGGCGGGCCTGATGTCGGCCCAGACATCACTCGCCAAGTCGATGAAAGGTATGAGTGCCGAGGATTCGATGAAAACCGCCTCACTGGCGATGTAATCAGATCACCCGTGAAAACCGTTGCCTGTTCTGGTGCTCCAGGTAGGCATCGAACACCATGCACACCGAACGCACCAGCAATCGCCCGGCCGGCAATACGCGAATGCACTGTGCGTCGAGTTCGATCAGGCCATCCTCGGCCATCGCCGTCAGTTGCGGCCAGATGTCGTCGAAATACCCACGAAAATCCATGTTGAAGGCCTGCTCGATCGTCTCGAATGCCAGGCTGAAATTGCAGATCAACTGCTGAATCACTTCCCGCCGCAACCGATCGTCCGTGGTGCAGACCAGGCCGCGACTGGTGGCCAGCTGCGCGCCGGCCAGGGTGTTCTGGTAGCCGTTGAGGTCGCTGCTGTTCTGGCAGTACAGGTCACCGATCTGGCTGATCGCCGACACGCCCAGCCCGATCAAATCGCAATGACCGTGGGTGGTGTAGCCCTGGAAGTTGCGTTGCAGGGTGCCTTCTTCCTGGGCGATGGCCAGTTCGTCGTCGGGCAGGGCGAAGTGGTCCATGCCGATGTAGCGGTAACCGGCCTGGGTCAGTTGCTCGATGGTGGTTTGCAGCATCAAGAGCTTTGACGCGGGGGAGGGGAGTTCATCCGTGTTGATGCGCCGCTGGGGCATGAAACGCTCCGGCAGATGCGCGTAGTTGAACACCGACAGGCGGTCCGGTTGCAGCCTGATCACTTCTTCTACAGTGCGCGCAAAATTGATCGGCGTTTGCTTGGGCAGGCCGTAGATCAGGTCGATATTGATCGAGCGAAATTGCAGGGTGCGCGCTGCATCGATCACCGCGCGGGTTTCCTCAAGGCTCTGCAGGCGATTCACCGCCCGTTGCACCTCGGGGTCTAGGTCTTGCAGGCCGATGCTCACGCGGTTGAAGCCGAGCTCACGCAGCAGGCCCATGGTGGCCCAGTCCGCTTCACGGGGGTCGATCTCGATGCCGTAGTCGCCGGAATCGTCATCCAGCAAATTGAAGTGCTGGCGCAGGCAGCCCATGACCTGGCGTAGTTCATCGTGGCTGAGAAAGGTCGGGGTGCCGCCGCCAAAATGCAGTTGCTCAACCCGCTGTTTCGGATCGAGATGGCAGGCCACCAGTTGGATCTCTTGCTCCAGGCGTTGCAGGTAGGCCTGGGCGCGGCCACGGTCCTTGGTAATGACCTTGTTGCAGGCGCAGTAGTAGCAGATGTTCGCGCAGAACGGCACATGCACATACAGCGACAACGGTCGCACGGCTTTGCGGCTGTCGCGCAGGGCGTGGAGCAGGTCGAAGGTGCCGACCTGGCTATCGAATTGTACGGCGGTGGGGTAGGACGTGTAGCGCGGTCCCGCCAGGTCGTAGCGGTGAATCAGATCGGTGTCCCAACGAATGGCGTCGAGCATGCGGGCGTTCCCCCGGATAGGCTAGTGGGCCGAGTCTAGGGGCGTGGCGCAGGTGCCATCTTGATTTGCATCAACGGGGAGCGGCGCTATGCCACATGGCGATTTAGTGGCCCATCAACCAGTGCTGATGAGGTCCGGGCAACGTCCAGATACCGAAGAGTATCACCAGCAAGCCACCAGTCATCCGCACGCTGCGTTTACGCAATAACGCCGTGACCCGCTCGGCGGCCAATCCTGTCGCCAGCAATACAGGCCAAGTCCCTAGCCCGAACGCCAGCATCAGCAACCCGCTGTCCAGCGCATTGCCCTGGCTCGCCGCCCACAGCAGGGTGCTGTAGACCAATCCGCACGGCAACCAGCCCCACAGCGCGCCCAGCAGCAAGGCGCGCGGCACGCTGGACACCGGCAGCAAACGGTTGGCGACGGGTTGTATATAGCGCCACAGGCCACGCCCGAGGCTTTCGATACGGGTCAGGCCGCTCCACCAGCCAGCCAGGTACAGGCCCATGCTGATCAACAGCAACCCGGCCAGTACGCGCATGAACATCGCCGCCGGGCTGTTGGCCACTGCCCAACCGGCCAGGCCGATCAACACGCCCGCAGCGGCATAGCTGAAGATGCGCCCCAGGTTGTACGCCAGCAGCAGTTGAAACCTGCGGCCGCGCTGTTCCTTGGGGATCGCCAGGGTCAGCGCGCCCATCAGCCCGCCGCACATGCCCAGGCAATGGCCACCGCCAAGCAGGCCGAGGATTAGCGCGGAGACCAGCAGTGGCGCCAGCTCAAGCATGGGGCGGGTCTTTCGGCGGTTGTTCGGCGTGGTTGGCCTCTTCGACGCCGGCCAGGTGGTTGGGGTCCTGGTCGTCGAACAGCACGCTATGGGCCGGGCCGTCGAGGTCGTCGTACTGGCCGCTGTCCACCGCCCAGAAGAAGATGTAGATGGCCACGCCCACTAACAGCAGCGCCGCCGGAATCATCACGTATAAAGCTGGCATCTGCACTCCATGGCCGTGCGGCTCACACCGGCAGCGGGCGGGTTACTGAGGGGGCTCGGGCCGTTGGCGCGCTCGGCAGGCGAGTCAGGCGCAGGGCATTGAGCACCACGGTCAACGAACTGAGGGACATGCCCACTGCGGCCCAGATCGGGGTGATCCAACCCAGGGCGGCAAACGGCAGCATAAGGCCATTGTACAGCCCGGCCCACAGCAGGTTTTCAATGATCACCCGACGGGTGCGCCGTGCCAGGGTAAAGGCTTGTACCAGGGCGTCCAGGCGGTTGGACAGCAACACCGCGTCGGCGCTGGTCTTGGCCAGGTCGGTAGCGGTGCCCATGGCCACGCTGATATCGGCGGCGGCGAGGACCGGCACATCGTTGACCCCGTCGCCGAGCATCAGCACCTTGCGGCCTTCCTTGTGCAGTTGTTGCAGCACGTGCAGCTTGTCATCGGGGCGCAAGCCGCCGTGGGCTTCGTCGATGCCCAGTTCGGCGGCGACGCTGGCGACCATCGGCGAACTGTCGCCGGACAGCAACAACGTGCGCCAGCCACGCGCCTTGCACGCAGCGAGCAAGGCCGGCGCGTCGCTGCGCAGGCGGTCGTCGAGGACGAACCAGGCCAGGGCGCCTTCGCGGTCGCCCAGGAGCAGCCATTGGCCAGAAAGCTCAGGCGCAGCTGGGGTTGGGCAACCACTGAGTTCACAGACGAAACCCGGTTGGCCAATGCGCAATACGCGCTCGCCGACACGCCCTTCAAGACCCAGCCCTGGCGAACTGATGACCTCATCGGCGGCCAGTGGCGCGCGGCCAAAAGCGCGGGCAATCGGGTGTTCGGAGCGGTTTTCCAGGGCGGCGGCGAGGCTAAGGCACAGGTCGGTGCTCAAGCTGCCCAGAGGGCGGATGGCCCGCAACGCCAGGCGCCCTTCGGTGAGGGTGCCGGTTTTGTCGAAAATCACCGTGTCGATCTGGTTCAAGCCTTCCAGCACATGGCCGCGCGTCAGCAGCAAGCCGAGTTTGTGCAGGGTGCCGGTGGCGGCAGTAAGGGCGGTGGGTGTGGCGAGGGACAGCGCACAGGGGCAGGTCGCCACCAGCATCGCCAGCACAATCCAGAACGCCCGCGACGCATCCAGCTCCCACCACAACAGGCCGATCAACGCGGCGGCGATCAGCGAGCACAGCAGGAACCACTGCGCGGCACGGTCGGCGATCTGCGCCAGGCGCGGTTTCTCGGCCTGGGCCCGTTCCAGCAGGCGCACGATGGCGGACAAGCGCGTGTCGTGGCCCAAGGCGCGCACTTCGACGGTCAGCGCGCCCTCGACGTTGAGGGTGCCTGCGGTGACCGCGTCGCCGGTCTGGCGCGGTTGCGGCAGGTATTCGCCAGTCAGCAGGGACTCATCGATGCTCGATTGCCCATCGAGGATCACGCCATCTGCTGGCAGCACGGCGCCAGGGTGGACCAATACGCGGTCGCCGAGTGCCAACTCAGGGAGAAGGATGCGCTCACTTTGGCCATCGGCTTTAAGGCGCAGGCATGAGGCGGGCAGTAAATTGACCAATTGCGCAGTGGCGGCCGCCGTGCGTTCGCGGGCGCGGCGCTCCAGGTAGCGACCGGCCAGCAGGAACAGCGCAAACATGCCCACCGCGTCGAAATACAATTCGCCCACGCCGGTGATCGCGGTCCAGATCCCCGCCAAGTAGGCACCGCCGATGGCCAACGACACCGAAACGTCCATGGTCAGGTGACGCGTGCGCAGGTCGCGCATGGCGCCTTTGAAAAACGGTGCGCAGCTGTAGAACACGATGGGCGTTGTAAGAAACATCGCCACCCAGCGCAGGATCACGTGCAGCTCCGGGCTCAGGTCGATATTGAATTCCGGCCAGGTGGCCATGGTTGCCATCATCGCCTGAAACCACAAGAGCCCGGCCACGCCCAGCTGGCGCAGGGCCAGGCGGTTTTCGCTGGCCAATTGCTCGGCGGCGCGGTCCGGCTGATAGGGGTGGGCGGCGTAGCCGATATGACGCAATTCGCTGAGCAGTTGGCTCAGCGGCAGTTGTCCGTCGGCCCAACGCACTTGCAGGCGATGGTTGGACAGGTTCAGCCGCGCCTCCGCCACGGCGGGCAGGCTGCGCAGGTGTTTTTCGATCAACCAGCCGCACGCAGCACAGCTGATGCCTTCCATCAACAGGGTGGCTTCGGCCAGTTCGCCTTCGTGGCGCACAAAGGGTTTTTGCACATCGGCGCGGTCGTACAGCGCCAACTCGTCCACCAGTTGCACCGGCAATGCCTCGGGGTTGGCCGAGGCTTCGCTACGGTGTTGGTAATAGCTTTCCAGGCCGCCGGCCACAATGGCTTCGGCCACCGCCTGGCAGCCTGGGCAACAGAGCTCGCGGCGTTCGCCGAGGATCACTGCGGTGAAGCGGCTGCCCGGCGGAACGGGCAGGGCGCAGTGGTAGCAGGGGATTGGGCTGGTCATGGCGCTGCTATTTTTTCAGGTCTTCAGCACCCTGCAACGGTTCATCGCCCAGCAGCAAGTCCTTGTCGTGGCTGACCTGTTCTTCTTCGAACATGCGCCAAGTGCGGTCGCCTTCGACGCCGAGCAATTCGACGAAGCGACGGCCTTCGACCTTGTCAGTGACCTGGCCGATGTAGCGGCCGGGTTCGCTGTCGCTGCGGGCCAGGTTGATCTTGCGATCCTTCTCCGGCTGCGTCGGGGAAATCAGGTTCAATTCCAGGGTGGTCGGGTTGCTGTTGCCGGTGAGGTTCACTTCGACTTCACCGGTCAGCTCATCCAGGTGCACCTTGGCGCGCAGTTGCAGGGTCTGGGCCAGCAGTTCGCGGTCCAGGGAGCGGTTGATGCCTTTGCCGGCCTCGTAGTAGTTGTCGTTGACCAGGTTGTCCGGGTTGTTCACCGCGATGGTCACCATGGACAGGGTCAAGGTCACCGAACAGGCCAGGATCCCAATGATGATCCAGGGCCAGAGGTGCTTGTACCAGGGGCTTGCGGCAGTGGCTACGGACATGGTTCTGCTCTCTTCTAACGAACTTGTGGGCCGATGAATCGGCTCTTGGCTTCAATATGGACGCTGGCGTCATCGGCATCGGTGAGGATGAATTTCACCTCGTTGGTGCTCGACGGCAGTTGTTCTGGCGCACTCGACAGCTCCACCGGCATGCTGACGATATCGCCGGCGGCCACCCTGATTTCGCGGCGGCCTTGCAGCTTGAGGTCGGGCAAGCCTGCGGCGTCGAGCACGTAGGTGTGGTCGCGCTGGTCCTTGTTCATGATCTTCAGGCTGTAGACGTTTTCGATGCGGCCTTCGGCGTTTTCGCGGTACAGCACGCGGTCCTTGCTCACGTCGAAACCCACCAGCGAGCGCATAAAGAACGCGGCCACCAACAGGCTGATCATCGCCAGCAGCACCAATGCATAACCAATCAGGCGCGGGCGCAGCTTGTGGGTTTTCTGCCCCGACAGGTTGTGCTCGGTGGTGTAGCTGATCAGGCCGCGTGGGTACTCCATCTTGTCCATGATGTTGTCGCAGGCGTCGATGCACGCGGCGCAGCCGATGCACTCGATCTGCAGGCCGTCGCGGATGTCGATACCGGTCGGGCACACCTGCACGCACATCGTGCAGTCGATGCAATCGCCGAGGCCCTGGGCCTTGTAGTCGACGCCTTTTTTGCGCGGGCCACGCAGTTCACCACGGCGCGGATCGTAGGAAACGATCAGGGTGTCCTTGTCGAACATCACGCTCTGGAAACGCGCGTACGGGCACATGTAGATGCACACCTGTTCGCGCAGCCAGCCGGCGTTGCCGTAGGTGGCGAGGGTGAAGAAACCCACCCAGAAATATGACCAGCCATCGGCCTGGCCCGTGAAGAAGTCGAACACCAGTTCGCGGATCGGCGAGAAATAGCCGACAAAGGTCATGCCGGTGACAAAACCGATCAGCAGCCACAGGGTGTGCTTGCTGAATTTGCGCAGGAATTTATTGGCGCCCATGGGGGCCTTGTCGAGCTTGATGCGCTGGTTGCGGTCGCCTTCGGTGACCTTTTCGCACCACATGAAGATCCACGTCCACACGCTTTGCGGGCAGGTATAACCGCACCACACGCGCCCGGCGTACACGGTGATAAAGAACAGGCCAAATGCCGCGACGATAAGAATGCCCGAGAGCAGGATGAAATCCTGGGGCCAGAAAGTCGCGCCGAAAATAAAGAATTTACGCTCCGGCAGGTTCCACCACACGGCCTGGTGGCCACCCCAGTTCAGCCACACGGTGCCGAAGTAAAGCAGGAACAGACCGGCACCGCCGAGCATACGCAGATTGCGGAACAGGCCGGTGAAGGCGCGGGTGTAGATCTTCTCTCGCGAGGCGTAGAGGTCGACAGTTTTGGCAGGCGGGGTAACGTCATGTACCGGTATTTGGTCGCTCATCATTGCATCCCACGGCGGTGGAGATTTGCCTCGGCCAGTACGTGCCAACCGGGGTCAAATTAGGGGTGTTGCAGTGGCCTAATGATACGCCCCCGATGCTGTGCAAAGGGTGCGACCTTTGGTCGCGTTGGGGGAAATCAATTGATGGTGTACGTGATCTGGATCAATTGACTTGGGAAGTATGGCCGGTTTTGGTGAGTAAGCAGGTCATTCGTCCCACGGATTGATCAGTGGGACGCCGCTGGATTTGAAATCACTGATGTTGCGCGTCACGACGGTCAGCCCGTGAACCAGAGCGGTAGCGGCGATCAGTGCATCACTTTCATTGGTCCGGTCAGGCACATGCAGATGTGCACAACGCAGGGCGACTGCGGTATCCACCGGCAGAATCCTGGAATCAAAAGCGGGCATTACATGGCGCTTGAGCCAAGTTCTTAGCACCTTGCCTTGTACCGGGTCTCGGCGCTCGATACGCAATACCCCGGTCTCCAATTCTTTAAGCGTTATCGCAGAAATAAACATGCGCGCAGCGATGACACTTTTTGCCCATGCGACCACCTTTGCATCGGCATGGGGTTTGCGAAGTTCAGAAATAACGTTGGTGTCGAGTAGGTACATCAAGAGAGGTCCACAGGTCGATGAGTGATCACGCCGCGTTCGGTTTCGAAGTCGATATCGGCCGCTTCTGGCATCACTAGCAGATCAACGATGTCGGCATTGAGCCCTGTCAGTTTCTGGTAGTCCTCAATGCTTAGCAGTACATGGGCCGGCTTGCCGCGATCAGTGATAAAAACCGGCCCTTGGCGAGCTGCTTTTTTGGCACCACTTGTGTCTTGGTTGAATTCGCGGCTGGAAATGGTGGTGATGGTCATGGGGTGCTCCCCCTTCGTTAGACTGGATGTAGTTACGTTACTACTTGGCTGTCACAAACCGCAAGTGTGAGGCTACAAGTGGTAGTGGGTTCCTGCTGACATAACCCCGAGAGCCAGAATGAACAAAGCCCCGCCAGCTTTCGCTGCGCGGGGCTTTGATGTTTCGAGGGCTTACTGCTCTTCAGCCTTCTTATCCCCATGGGACAAGCTGTACACATACGCCGCGAGCAAGTGCACCTTGTCATTGCCTTGCAGTTGTTCCTGCGCCGGCATCTGGCCCTGGCGGCCCCAACGGATGGTCTGTTGCAGTTGGGCGAAGCTGGAACCGTAGATGAACGCACCGGGGTGGGTCAGGTCAGGCGCACCCATGGCAGGGGTGCCTTTGCCGGCCGGACCGTGGCAGGCCACGCAGTTGGCGGCGAAGAGTTTCTCGCCGTTGGCCACATCGGCTTTCACGCCTTCGGGCAGCTTGCGGCCGTCGAGGTTGGTCACCACGAACGCGGCGACGTCGCTGACGCCTTGTTCCTTGAGGATATCCAGCCAGGCCGGCATCACGGCATGGCGGCCCTTCATGATGGTTTCCTTGATGGTGGCGGGCTCGCCACCCCAGCGCCAGTCGGCGTCGGTCAGGTTGGGGAAGCCATAGGCGCCTTTGGCGTCGGAACCGTGGCACACCGAGCAGTTGGAGGCGAACAGGCGGCCGCCCATTTTCAAGGCTTGCGGGTCCTTGGCCACTTCTTCAATCGGCATCGACGCGAATTTGGCGAAGATCGGGCCGAACTTGGCGTCCGACTTGGCCATTTCCTTTTCCCATTCGTGTACGCCGGTCCAGCCGGTCTGGCCGTTGGCGAAGGGGATTTGCTTTTCGGTGTCGAGGTAGTTGTAGCCCGGCAGCAGGCCTTTCCAGTTGCCCAGGCCGGGGTACAGCGCCAGGTAGCCGAGGGCGAAGATGATGGTGCCGACGAACAGCATGAACCACCATTTCGGAAGTGGGTTGTCGTACTCCTCAATGCCGTCGAACGAGTGGCCGACGGTCTCGTCGGTTTGCTCGGCGCGCTGGCCCTTGCGGGTCGACAGCAGCAGCCAGGTCAGGGCGAAGATGGTACCCAGACTGAGGACTGTGACGTACAGACTCCAGAACGTAGTCATTCTTTGTTACTCCTAGAAGCTTGCTCGACGTGCTTGATGGCTTCGGGATCATCCGCAAAGGGCAGCAAGGTCGCGTCTTCAAACTCCGACTTGCGCTTGGGGCTGAACACCCACAACGCCAGGCCGATAAAGGCCACCATCACCACAACGGTGCCCAGGCCACGAATCATCCCGATATCCATGAAGAATCACCGTTTGCTTTTGATGATGGTGCCCAGGCCTTGCAGGTAGGCCACCAATGCGTCCATTTCGGTCTTGCCCTTCACGGCTGCGGCTGCACCGGCGATGTCTTCGTCGGTGTAGGGCACGCCCAGGGTGCGCAAGACTTCCATCTTCTTCGCGGTGTCCTTGCCGTCGAGCTTGTTTTCCACGAGGAACGGGTACGCCGGCATTTTCGACTCAGGCACCACGTTGCGCGGGTTGTACAAGTGCGCACGTTGCCAGTCATCGGAGTAACGACCGCCGACACGGGCCAGGTCCGGGCCGGTGCGCTTGGAACCCCACAGGAACGGGTGGTCCCACACGCTTTCGCCAGCGACCGAGTAGTGACCGTAGCGTTCGGTCTCGGCGCGGAACGGGCGGATCATCTGCGAGTGGCAGCCGACACAGCCGTTGGCGATGTAGACGTCGCGTCCTTCCAGTTCAAGGGCGGTGCGCGGCTTCATGCCTTCGACCGGCTTGTTGGTCACGTCCTGGAAAAACAGCGGAACGATCTGGGTCAGGCCGCCGATACTCACGGCGATGACCATGAAGAAGGCCAGCAGGCCGATATTCTTCTCGACTACTTCATGCTTCATCAGTGGGCTCCCACAACGGCGATCTTGGCGGCGGCTTCGGCTTCTGCAGGGTCGGAGGCACGCACGGTGCGCCAGACGTTGTAGGCCATGAACAGCATGCCGGCGGCAAAGAACGCACCGCCCAGGGCGCGGACGATGTAGCCCGGGTGGCTGGCTTGCAGCGCTTCGACGAAGGAGTAGGTGAGGGTGCCGTCATCGTTGATCGCCCGCCACATCAGACCCTGGGTGATGCCGTTGACCCACATCGAGGCGATGTAGAGCACGGTGCCGATGGTGGCCAGCCAGAAGTGCGTGTTGATCAGCGCGACGCTGTGCATCTGCGCACGGCCGAACAGTTTGGGGATCATGTGGTACAGCGCGCCGATGGAAATCATCGCCACCCAACCCAGCGCCCCGGCGTGTACGTGGCCGATGGTCCAGTCGGTGTAGTGGGACAGCGAGTTGACGGTCTTGATCGCCATCATCGGCCCTTCAAAGGTCGACATGCCGTAGAACGCCAGCGACACCACCAGAAAGCGCAGGATCGGGTCAGTGCGCAATTTATGCCACGCGCCCGACAGGGTCATCATGCCGTTGATCATGCCGCCCCAGCTCGGGGCCAGCAGAATGATCGACATCGCCATGCCCAGCGACTGCGCCCAATCCGGCAGCGCGGTGTAGTGCAAGTGGTGCGGACCTGCCCAGATGTACAGGGTGATCAGCGCCCAGAAGTGCACGATGGACAAACGATACGAGTAAATAGGACGTTCGGCCTGTTTGGGCACGAAGTAGTACATCATCCCCAGGAAACCGGTGGTCAGGAAGAAACCCACGGCGTTGTGGCCGTACCACCACTGGATCATCGCATCCGTGGCCCCGGCGTAGGCCGAGTAGGACTTGAACAGGCTCACCGGCAACGACGCGTGGTTGACGATGTGCAGCATCGCCGTCACCAGGATGAAGGCGCCGTAGAACCAGTTGCCCACGTAGATGTGCTTGGTCTTGCGCTTGACGATGGTGCCGAAGAACACCACGGCGTAGGTCACCCATACGATGGCAAGCAAAATGGCGATCGGCCATTCCAGCTCGGCGTATTCCTTGGTGGTGGTGTAGCCCAGGGGCAGGGTGACGATGGCGCTCACGATGACGGCTTGCCAACCCCAGAAGGTGAAGGCCGCGAGGCTGTCGGAGATCAGTCGCGTCTGGCAGGTTCGCTGCACGACATAGTAAGAGGTGGCAAACAATGCACAGCCACCGAAGGCGAAGATCACCAGGTTGGTGTGCAGCGGGCGCAGGCGGCCAAAGGTCGTCCATGGCAAACCGAAATTCAATTCCGGCCAAACCAGTTGCGAGGCGATGAACACCCCGAGCCCCATGCCAAGGATCCCCCAGACCACCGTCATGATGGCGAACTGGCGGACTACCTTATAGTTATAAGCAGTCGGACTGATTGCTGTGCTCATTCTAAGGTTCCACGGTTTAGGTTTTTTTATAGGTAAAATCGGCCGCAAGTATGTAGAAAGCGAGGGGCCATTGCAACGCAATGGCTGACCTGTATCAATGCGTTCCACGCCAGATTCTGCGCCCTTTCCATGTTTGGCGTAAGGACAAAATCCGAAATCGAAAGCTGATCGAGTGGACAGGAAAATTTTGGGGTCGCAACGAATGCCGTCGCGTACGCCAGGATTGGTCCGCTGTGGGAACAAGCGTAGACCCGAAAGTGAGGAGGGGAAAGTTGTGCTTTGGAAGGGTGCGACACTTGGTCGCTAGCCAGGTAGAGCGGCTGCCCCAGGTTGGGGCAGCGCTCAGCGGTTACTCAGGCTGGCTTTCTGGCGTTGCGCCATCAGCGTTGTGGGACAGGCTGTAAACATAGGCGGCCAACAAGTGCACCTTGTCGTTGCCTTGCAGCACTTCCTGCGCCGGCATCTGGCCTTGACGGCCGTGGCGGATGGTTTGCTGCAACTGCGCGAGACTGGTGCCGTAGATGTAGCCGGCCGGCTTGGTCAGGTCAGGTGCGCCCATGGCTTCCATGCCGTGGCCTTCCGGACCGTGGCAGGCGACACAGGTGGTGTTGAACGCTGCTTTGCCGGCGGCCAGGTCGGCGCTGTTGTCGGCGGGCAACGGTAGCTTGGCCATATCGTGGCGCACATAAGCGGCGACGTTTTTCACACCGTCGTCGCCGAGCATGTCACCCCAGGCCGGCATCGCCGCGTGGCGGCCGTTCAGGATGGTGGTCTTGATCGCTTCGGCCGAGCCGCCCCAGCGCCAGATATTGTCCGCCAGGTTCGGGAAACCAAACGCGCCCTTGGCATCCGAGCCGTGGCACACCGCGCAGTTGGAGGCGAACAGGCGACCGCCCATTTTCAGCGCTTGCGGGTCCTTGGCCACTTCTTCCACGGGCATGGCCGAGAATTTGGCGAAGATCGGCCCGAACTTGGCGTCGGCCTTGGCCATTTCCTTGTCCCATTCCTTGGTCTGGGTCCAGCCGTCTTCATAGCCCGGCAACACGCCTTTCCAGTTGCCCAGGCCCGGGTAGAGGATCAGGTAGCCGACCGCAAACACTAGGGTGCCGGCGAACAGCATGAACCACCACTGGGGCAGCGGGTTGTCGTATTCCTCGATCCCGTCGAAGGCGTGGCCCATGGTCTGGTCGACGCTGCCCTTGGTCTCGCCCTTACGGGTGCCGACCAAGAGCCAGGTCAGGCCGATCAGGCTGCCGAGGGTCAGTACGCAGATCCATGTACTCCAGAATAGGGTCATGGCCGAGTGCTCCTTATTGCAGGCTCTTCTTGAGCGTCGGATGGAGAAGGTTCATCGGCGAAGGGCAGCAGGCGTGCCTGCTCGAATTCCGCATTGCGCCGGTTGTTGAACACCCACAGCGACAGGCCGATAAAGGCGATGGCGACCACCAGCGTGCCGAGGCCGCGGATGGTGCCCGCATCGAATTCAAATCCCATGGCTCACCTCTTGCTCTTGATGGCAGTGCCGAGCACTTGCAGGTACGCAACCAGCGCGTCCATCTCGGTCTTGCCCTTGAGGCTGGCGACGGCGCCACTGATGTCGTCGTCGGTGTACGGCACGCCGAGGGTGCGCATCACCTTCAACTTGGTCTCGGTGTGGCTGCTGTCGACGGCGGCGGTGACCAGCCACGGGTAGGCCGGCATTTTCGACTCGGGCACCACGTTGCGCGGGTTGTACAAGTGCGCGCGGTGCCAGTCGTCCGAGTAGCGCGCGCCCACGCGGGCCAGGTCCGGGCCGGTACGCTTGGAGCCCCACAGGAACGGGTGGTCCCACACGCTTTCGCCGGCGACCGAGTAGTGGCCGTAGCGTTCGGTCTCGGCGCGGAACGGGCGGATCATCTGCGAGTGGCACTGTACGCAGCCTTCGCGGATGTAGATGTCACGGCCTTCCAGTTGCAGTGCGGTGTAGGGCTTCATGCCTTCCACCGGCTTGTTGGTCACGTCCTGGAAGAACAGCGGGACGATCTGGGTCAGGCCGCCGATGCTCACGGCCAGCACCATGAGCAGCATCAGCAGGCCGACGTTCTTTTCAATCGTTTCGTGTTTCATCACAGACTCCTCAGGCCAGCTGCGCAGTGGTAGTGGCTTCGACGGGCTGCGCCGAACGCACGGTGCGCCAGGTGTTGTAAGCCATCAGGAACATGCCGCAGAGGAACACCGCGCCGCCCACCAACCGCACGATGAAGCCAGGGTGGCTGGCCACCAGGGTTTCGACGAAGGAGTAGGTCAAGGTGCCGTCTTCGTTGACCGCACGCCACATCAGGCCCTGGGCGATACCGTTGACCCACATCGAGGCGATGTAGAGCACGGTGCCGATGGTGGCCAGCCAGAAGTGCGCGTTGATCAGGCCGAGGCTGTACATCTGCTCGCGACCGAAGACTTTCGGGATCATGTGGTACAGCGCGCCGATGGAGATCATCGCCACCCAACCCAGCGCGCCGGCGTGTACGTGGCCGATGGTCCAGTCGGTGTAGTGGGAGAGGGCGTTGACGGTCTTGATCGCCATCATCGGGCCTTCGAACGTCGACATGCCGTAGAACGCCAGGGACACCACGAGGAAGCGCAGGATCGGGTCGCTGCGCAACTTATGCCAGGCGCCCGACAAGGTCATCATGCCGTTGATCATGCCGCCCCAGCTCGGCGCCAGCAGCACCAGCGACATCACCATGCCCAGGGATTGTGCCCAGTCCGGCAGCGCGGTGTAGTGCAAGTGGTGTGGGCCCGCCCAGATGTACAGGGTGATCAGCGCCCAGAAGTGCACGATGGACAAGCGATAGGAATACACCGGACGCTCGGCCTGCTTGGGCACGAAGTAGTACATCATCCCCAAGAAGCCGGCGGTGAGGAAAAAGCCTACCGCGTTATGCCCATACCACCACTGCACCATGGCATCCGTCGCACCGCCGTAGAGGGAGTAGGACTTGGTCAGGCTGACCGGGATTTCCAGGTTGTTGACGATATGCAGGATGGCCACGGTGATGATGAACGCACCGAAGAACCAGTTACCGACGTAGATGTGCTTGGTGTTGCGCTTCATCACCGTGCCGAAGAACACGATGGCGTAGGCCACCCAGACAATGGTGATGAGGATGTCGATCGGCCATTCCAGCTCGGCGTATTCCTTGGAACTGGTGTAGCCCAGTGGCAAGGAGATGGCAGCCAACAGGATGACCAGCTGCCAGCCCCAGAAGCAGAACGCGGCGATTTTCGGCGCGAACAGCTGGGTTTGGCAGGTGCGTTGCACCGAGTAGAAGGAGCTGGCGAACAGCGCGCAGCCGCCGAAGGCGAAGATCACCGCGTTGGTGTGCAACGGGCGCAGGCGGCCGAAGCTGGTCCACGGCAAGTCGAAGTTGAGTGCAGGCCAGACCAATTGGGCGGCGAGAAAAACCCCGAGCCCCATGCCGACGATGCCCCACACCACCGTCATAATGGCGAATTGGCGGACCACCTTGTAGTTATAGGCGGTACTTAATGTAGTGTTCATGGTTCCCCATCCACGGTTCAACCCAAGCCAATGCGGCACTTGGGCTGGAGTTATAGGCAGACTAAAAAGCGAGGCAAGCATGGGCAAAGAGCACAAGGCCAGTATTGACGGGGATCAATGGGCGCAGTGTGTGCGGGACCGCGGCTGGTTGTGGGATGTCGCGGCGGACGTAGCAGGAGGTACACCTGTGACGCTGATCCTGGCCCACGGTGCCGGTGCACCGATGGACTCATCCTTTATGAACGACATGGCTGCACGCCTTGCCGGGCATGGCGTCAACGTATTGCGCTTCGAATTTCCCTACATGGCCCAGCGCCGTGTCGACGGCGGCAAACGCCCACCCAACCCGGCGCCGAAACTGCTGGAAACCTGGCGCGAGGTGGTGGCCGAGGTGCGACGTCATGTCGCTGGGAAGCTGGCGATTGGCGGCAAGTCCATGGGCGGGCGCATGGCCAGTTTGCTGGCGGATGAAGTGGGCGCGGACGGGTTGGTGTGCCTGGGGTATCCGTTTTATGCGGTGGGTAAACCGGAGAAGCCGAGGACTGAGCATCTGGCTGGGTTGAAGACGCCGACCTTGATTGTGCAGGGCGAGCGGGATGCTTTGGGCAATCGGGCGGCGGTGGAGGGGTATGCGTTGTCGCCGAGCATCGAGGTGATGTGGCTGGTGGCGGGGGATCATGACTTGAAGCCGTTGAAGGCGTCGGGGTTCAGCCATGAGCAACATCTGGAGGCTGCGGCGGTGAGAGTGGCTGAATTTCTCGGCGGCTGTTAGGGCCTCTTCGCGAGCAAGCCCGCTCCCACATTCGACCGCATTCCAAGGGATGTGCGCGGTTAAATGTGGGAGCGGGCTTGCTCGCGAAAGCGGTCTACCGGTTAAAACGCTCGACCAGGGAGTACTGGGTATTGGCTGTGTGAGTCAATTCTTCACTTAACTGCGCCGAGTTCAACGCCTGCTCCGACGTCTGATCCGCCAGCAATGCAATGGTGCTGATGTTACGGCTGATCTCTTCGGCCACCGAGCTTTGCTCTTCAGTTGCCGCCGCGATCTGCGTGGTCATGTCGGTGATATGCGCCACCGCCTCACTGATGCCCACCAGCGCCTGATCCGCCTCCATCACCCGCGCCACACCTTCTTCAGCCTGGCGGTGCCCGGCGTCCATGGTTTGCACGGCGGCGGCGGCAGTCTGTTGCAGCTTGGCGATCAGGGCGTGGATCTGCCCGGTCGATTCAGCTGTGCGTTGCGCCAGTTGACGGACTTCGTCCGCGACCACCGCAAAACCACGACCCATCTCGCCGGCACGTGCCGCTTCAATGGCCGCGTTCAGTGCCAGCAGGTTGGTCTGGTCGGCAATGCCCTTGATCACGTCGACCACGCCGCCGATCTCATCACTGTCCTTGGCCAGTTGGGTCACGGTCACGCCGGTCTCACCCACTGCGACGGACAGACGCTGAATCGCCTCGCGGGTTTCCCCGGCGATATCGCGGCCGCGACCGGTCAGGCGGTTGGCCTCTTGGGTCGCATCGGCGGTACGTTGAACGTGGCTGGCGACTTCCTGGGTAGTGGCTGCCATCTGGTTGACGGCAGTCGCCACCTGCTCAGTCTCGACGCGCTGGCGTTCCAGGCCACTGGAGCTGTTATGCGCCAGGGTGTTGGATTGCGCGGCTTGGTCGTTCAGGTGTTCGGCAGTGTCCTGCAAGCGCGTCAGGCAGGTCTTCAGACGGGCTTCCTGGCTGAGGATCGACATCTCCAGCCGCGCCTGGGCGCCACGGCTGTCGGTGTACATCTGCGCGATCAACGGGTCGGAGGTGGTCTGTTCGGCCAGGCGCAGCAAGCGCTTGAGGCCGCGCTGTTGCCAGCTCAAGCCCAGCAGGCCCAGCGGCACCGACAGCCCCGCCGCCAGGGCAAAGCCCCATTGGGAGGTGAGGGTGGCGCCGATCATGAAGCTCAACTGGCTCACCAGGATAAACGGCAGCCAGTCCTGCAACACCGGCAGCCACTTGTCCCGCTGAGGGATTGCTGACTTGCCTTGGTTGATGCGGTGGTAGAGCGCTTCGGCCCGGCGGATCTGCTCGGCGGTGGGCTTGATGCGCACCGATTCGTAGCCGACCACCTGGTTGCCTTCGAAAACCGGCGTTACATAGGCGTTGACCCAGTAGTGGTCACCGGTCTTGCAGCGATTCTTGACAATGCCCATCCATGGCAAGCCTTGTTTGAGCGTCGACCACATGTGCGCGAACACCGCCGCCGGAACGTCCGGATGACGGACCAGGTTGTGCGGGGCACGCACCAGTTCGTCGCGGGAGAACCCACTGATTTCGACGAAGGCGTCGTTGCAGTAGGTGATCACGCCTTTGGCATCTGTGGTGGAGATCAACCGTTGCTGAGCGGGGAAGGTACGTTCGCGCTGGGTAACGGGTTGGTTATTACGCATGATTGTTCAATCCGCAAGGCTTTCAGGGGGTATCGGCAGCTACAGGCGGTTATTTAACTTATTTTTGCAATAATCCATCGCTGCCGAAGGCCTCTTCGCTGATGAGGGGGCACTCAGCCCCACAAGGAAGCAGCCATCAGTTCGGCAGCCACGGGGTACCTGCAAGGTGAAATAAACCAGTCCAGGCGCAAAAACGCCCAACGCTTGATCGTCACATAGCGTTGAAGGAGCCGGCCCGGGGTTTTCACCACCAAGGGGGTGCTGAGCACGTCCAGCGCCATGTTGCGCTGGATAAGCGTGCGAGAGTAGTTCTCTTTGAACGAGTCTCTGTTGATGGAGGCAAGGCTCAGTCTTTCCAGGGCTTGTAGCGCGCTGTCGGTGTCGCCGGGCTCAAACACACAGGCGTTGGCGATCTTGGCTTTGGTGAACTGCTTGGCGTAGCCGGCCAACCCCGCCAGGATCGGCTTGCCGGTAGCGGCGTATTCAAACAGTTTGGAAGGCAGGACCCGGCGGAAAGACTTGAAGGTATTGAGGTGCAGGAAAAGGATGTCCGCCTGCCGATAGAATTCGATAAGGTTGGACCGCCTCGTCGGCGCAATCAGCTCGACGTTGGTGACATTCTGGGCCGCCAGGGCGCTGCGCAGTTTGCCCGCACTGCCGCCATCGCCGATCACGTAGAACTGAGCCGTGTGCGACAACTTCAGGGCCAACGTCGGCAGGATATGCTCAAGGCCTTGGCCAGCCCCAATATTGCCTGCGTACACGATCTTGAGCCGGGCTGCGCTGGTCGCCGTTTTTTCCAGGTTTACCAGTGGTTGCAGGAACAGATCATCGACGCCATTGGTGTACGTCGAGAATGTCAGGTTCGGGTAGCGTTCGAAGAAGTAATCCTCAAACCCTGGGGAAATCAGGTTTACCCGGCTCGCCTGGCGGATCGTGAAACGCTCCACCCATGAGAAGAGCAAGGTCCCCGCTCGGCCAAACCTGCTGGGGAAAAGCTCCGGTAGGGTGTCGACGAAAATATCCCGGATATCCAGATACAACGGAGTCCTGGTTCTGAACGCTATCGCCGCGGCAAGTGCGGCGGTCATCAGGCGCGACGAAGACGCCACAATCAAGTCGTAGTCCTGACCTTTGACGGCGTTGCTTACGCCTCGGGCATAGGTGGCAAATGCCCGGGCTTGATCGGCAATCCCACTTTTGTGAATGGGCAGGGGAATGCGTCGAATCGTCAGGCGAGCGCTTTCCTGAAAGATATCGGCCTGGGTGTTGTACGAGTGATACCGGTTGGGTTGCGTGGTGAGTACGTCGATCTGCAACTCGCTACTGCCGTGCGCCAGCAACGCCTTGACCAATGCTTCGACGCGAAACGAGCCTGCCGCCAGATCCGGCGGGTAATAGAAACTCAGGAGCAGAACGCGCCGGATTACGGGCATGTGGCGCAGTGCTCGCGTTCCAGGACTTTTTGGTAGAGGTCCAGCAGCTGGTGTTCCTGTTGTTCCCAATTCAATTGCGCAGCGGCTTGAGCCGCATGGTTGGCGAATGCCTTGCGCAATGTCGCATCACTGCTCAAGCGATTGATTGCCGCGCTCAAGGCCTCATCGTCGCGATCACGGACGAGCAAGCCGATGTCGTGGGCCCTGACAATGCGTCGGATTTCCGGAAAGTCCGTCGCCACCACGGGCAGGCCGGCAATCAAGTATTCGAAGAGTTTGTTCGAGTCGGTAGTGAAGTGGTTCAGGCAGGTATTTTCAATGGGCTGCACCCCAATGTCCGCCGACGCCGTATAGCTGGGAAGATCAGCCAGGGAGACTGTCGGGATAAAATGCACCTGCTCCGTCAGGCCCAGTTCCTGGCTGAGCGCGGTCAAGGGCTTGGCCAGGCGGCCGCCCCCGATAAACACGAAGTAAGTGTTGGGCACGGTGGCCGCCACTCGCACCAACCGTTCGAGACCACGCCCCTGCTGCAATCCCCCTTGGTAGACCACCACCGGCCATGGTTGCGTCAAGCCGAGCTCTTCGCGAATACGTGCGCTGGCGGGGCTGCTGGTGAAGCGTGGTCGATTTTGCAGCACCACGGGGCGAGGTATCCCGTAGGCCCGGGCAAAGAACTTGGCGCGCGCATCGGTCGTCGTGATGGTGCCTTGGACCCTGGGCATCAATGTCCGCTCCACGCGGGCAACCAGGCCACGAAAACTGTTGTAGCCCTCGCGGCTGGTGCTGATTTCGTGGGCGTCATACACCACTTTCGCACCGCTCAGCCTGGCGGCCAGCCAGGCAGTGGGCAGGGTATTGACGTCATGGGCATGGACGACCGTTGCACGGTGGCAAGCGACTCGCGCAAGCAGGCCCAAATGTGTCCACAGTCGGGCAACAATGCGCAGGACTTGCCTGGCCGGGCTCAGGCGGCCGATGGCGCCACTGCCAACTGCCGAGACAGGCGCTGCTGTGCCGGACTTGCGCAGCTTCCAGAGCGGGCTGCGTGCCACGCGAACCACGTGAGTTCCGTTTTCCAGGGTTTCTTTTTCCAGGGTGACGCCGGGCGTGTGCAAGGCAAACACCGTCACTTGGTAACCGGCGGACTGGAGCGTCTGGGCTTCCTTCAACACGCGTGCGTCGTTGCGGAATTCATTCCAGACGATCATGGCGATACGGGGCACTGTAAAGTCTCCTGGGCTACCGGCATTGTCAGTTGGTGATAGGTGTTCATAATGTCCGGGAGCAGTTGGGCGGCATAAATGAAGTGCTGTCTGATCAAAAATCTGTCGAGTGCGCAGAGTAGTACCGACAGTTTGAAGAGGGAGAACGAAATGTGAGCCATGTCCCCACGCGTTGTTTTGACTTCTTCAAAAAGGAACGGTAGCCGTTCAAGTTCTTTCGGGGACGTGGGCCAACCTGCCCCTACAGGTTCCAGGCTCCATAAGCCCCAGTGACTTACGATGATTTCCCCGCTGGAGTTCTCAAGCAGATGGTCTTTTCCAATATCAAAATTGGCCACCTGCAAGGGAATACCCTTTATTAAGCCAAGAATATTCGCCCTGTCATCAAGAAACGCTTTCAGGCTGCTGGCATAGCACGTCATGTTGGAAGCCACGCTGAAACTGTGCAGTGACTGAGCGCTGAGGCGCTCCCAGATCAGAGGGTGAGAACGCGAGAAAAGCTTGAATAAATCCACGCCGGGCGAGGTGCACATCAAACGCTTAAGTGCTTGGCGAGTGGGCTCTTTAGTGTTGAGTGGATCGCACTTTTTAATACTGTCCCATTCAAAGAGGTGGCAGTGAAACCTTCCCATGATAACGGCGCCAATGAATGGGAGTGTGGGCAAGTGTTCAGGATTTGAATGTGCAAACAACGTGGCTTCGTTAATAGCGAAAGTGCTTCTGTTGGTGTTGAAGATTTTTATCAGAAATTGCCGTGTCGATGATCCGGGCTGTTTTTTTGCAGAAACTTCAAATGCGGCTACATCATGCACGCCGACTTGATGCCAGAGCACGCTTGATACGGTGTATGTGTCCCCTGTCACGCTGGACAATAAGGACTCAATAAGCGGGATTTTGGTTTCTTCCCCAAAGTACTCCCAAAACCCATCGTTGTCAGGGGGGGTGTGGGCAGGTATTTTATGCGAGTGAAAAAAAAGAGCGGAAACTTGAAGTTTTTGTGCGAAGAGTTGGGTCGTGTCCTGCAAAAGCAGAGCGACACGCTGCATGAGTTGGCGAGTCAGTAGAAGACTGATGAGTGCAGCGAAAACCTGCGGAGGGTCATCATCCAGAAAGTCATAAGCCATGAAGCCAAAAGCAGCCAGGAAGCAAAGAGACGCAACGGTACTAGGCGTTTCATTGATGACATTTTGAATTTTTTTGTGCAGTGTTTTCTGCGTTGCTTGAGTGAGAAAGTAGCCGGCTATGAGTGCAGTCCACAATAGGATGATTGCGAGCATCAGGTCGTTGTACAACAGCCCTAGCAAAAATATGGTAAAGGCGACAAAAACGACACTTGCCAGGCTACGGGTGAATCGTAAATAGGCACGGTTCGCAACGAACGTTTGTTCCTGAAATAAAACCATCTTGCTGCTGTTGGCGAGCAAACTCTGTGATCCAGCGTCCGTCAGGGTTTTGATGAGCTTCTCGGATGTAAGATGGAGAAAGTACGCTATCGCTGTTGAACAGCTGAGTATCAGAAAGAGTGTATCTCGTCCGAGCACTTTGAGCGTCTCGGGGAAATAGGCTGGGATATCGGGCGAACCTATCAATAGGATGGCCTTCAGTGGCAAAAATGATGCCGCTAAAAGAGTCATTTGCGATGCCAAGGTCAGCGCAATTAGCGTGAGCGTGTAACCAGGTACTATGCGAGCCATTTTTAGCGAGACCGAATAATACCAGCGTAATGATTTGATGGGGCTGATAGTGTTGGGGGACATTAAAAAGGCTCGCAATGAAAAAGGATTGTCAAGGGTGAATGATTCAGTTGATCATTTCCCAAGACATAGCAAGTCGTGTTTGACTTGAATTGATGGGTTTGAGCACCGCCACCACAGTCGGCGATTTTTCTTTGTTGAAGTAAAACTGTGAAACGTCTTTTTCCTGGGACTTAATAAGCTGTGCAAATCCCTGTGATTTCATGACGCGTGATAGTTCTTCATTGGCCTCGGAGACAGGCTTGTCGATGTCAAACAGATAATGCTGTCGGTCAACATTATCTTTCTTGGCAATATAACTCTTAACTTCCTTTGCACTGGAAGGTACTTGAATGCCGTTGCTAAGGCTGGTCAGACTTGTATGAGTTTCTTGTGTCGAGTTATCACACGCCGTGACGGACACCAGAAAAGATACAGCGAGGAGCAGGTTTTTCATTTTTTGCTTTCCGATTGTAATGCGTGCTGTGGGTTATACGTGCTGCCTACTTTCGAGGCGGTGATGCTGAACGAAGATGCCTGTGCTTGGGGTAGTGTGTAGGCGACGACAGAGGTGGGTACGTCTTCCATGAATCCAAGGCCCGTGACTGCATTTATGTCGCGCTCATCCAGCCACCCGTTTACGACCCTTACTTCACACTCACTGGTGATAAGGATGTGGTAGTCGGAGGCCGGGTGAGACAGTTGAATGACATTTCCCAGAGTGTTGACGGTCACTCCATCGCCGCAATGAAACAGTGATAGCGTGTTGCCGTGTGTGTTACCAGTGACGCAGTCGGTTATGGTGAAGTTCAACTGATCTATGTCACCACTGATACGCCTCGAAACTTCAAGATTTTCGTAAGCCGTATGGCGGCCTGCGAGCGTGAAACATGATTCGTTGGACGTTCCAGAAAGTTCGGCTTTACCTGGCAAGATCGAGTAGGTGTGACCTACTGCGACCACATTGTTGTGAGCCCAAGCGCTTCTTAGAAATTTCTGTAGCGGTTTAGCGTACTCGTGTGAGTAGAAACTAGGGTCAATCAGCCACTCAATGCCGTCCATGAATAAGGTAAACGATAAATTGTCTTCATGTTTATGCGTCTGGCAGAGAGATGTTGCGAACACAGACAGCATATACGCTCGGTCTTCATGGTTGCCCTTGATTATTGCGTATCCGGCTTTTGGTAATAGTGTTACGTTGTTTTCTTTATAAGGTTTTGGAGGAAATGAGGGACGGCCTCCAGGATTTTTTCTGCGGAAGGTATCGCCCTGAGCGGGAGCCCTATTGTCAGGATATTTGAGGAGTTCAGAAAACCTGATCAATTCATTGGCAATGGCTGGTATGTCGGTGGGTCTACCACTTAGGAGTGCTAATTCACCAGCGAATGACAGAAGGCGTTGTACGCCCTGGTGGTACCCAATTGAATTTTCTATAAAGACGGCGTAGCCATTGTCACGGATAATCAACTTTTCAAGTTGGTCCTCTAGTCGTTTGAGTGCCGTGGTCGTCCAAAGCTGTGCACAGGGTAGCTCCGGCAAGGCTAACGCAGCTGCTAACAACGCCACGTCTTGAAACCAAGCATGGTTATGGTACCTGGAAACTTGATGCGAAGAGTAAAACATCTCCGAACTGAGCAGCTGGGCGTGCTTGAAAATTGCGCCTCTCAAGCGGGTCATGAATCTTGTATCGAATTGGTATTTTGCTCCCAAGTCGCACATCAAGATCAGCGAAAGTAAACGCTCTGCTGTGCCATGGTCGTACCAAGCGAATTTTTTGTCAGGATCATTGCTGAAGTAACTGTGATCCAGCCACTGGTTGATGAAATCACGCGCGGAAAAAACTGTAGCAAGATTACCTGTTGTCCGTGCGTGCATCATCATCATGGTAGCGGGATGCAAAGCGTGCCAGGAAAATCTGTAAGTACCCACGTCCCCAAGAGTATCTGGAAGCCTGTTGTCTGAGGGCCAGGGCAGGTTTTTATTCCCGTAAAGAGGGCAGGTGCCGTCTGAAAGAAATGACGTAACTTGAGCGCCTACATCGCGGAAGCATTTTCCGAGATAGGTATAAGTTGAATGGACTAAATTTTTTTCAAGCCCGGCAGCCGCATTGACGTTTCCCGCTGGGTAATTAGGGGGGGCGTCCAGCCAGAATGGAAATTCGCTACTTTCTTTCCAGCACGCGATCTCTTCTATTTCCAGAGTAGAACCCTGGGGCAAAGGGCGTCCTTTGAAAAATAGCTTTACTTCCAATGCTTCTGATGCGGGAGGGCGTTGCCAGTTGTTCTGTATTCCAAATGCCAAGTCGGAATAACCCAAGGAAAAGTCAACCCATTGGTCTCTGAGCGTGTGCACAATTTTTACGTGATGATAATCGCTGCCCACCACGTAGCCAATCGCCAAATAATTGAGGGACTGCCACTCTGAAATTTTGAACCGAACGTTCAGTCCGTCGACAACGCACGCAATAGGCAACTTGAATCGGACTTGGTGGGTTTCGCTTGCATTCTCAAATATGAACTTTAGGCCCGAAGCTGTTTTGGTTGTCCTCGCATTGCCTTTGAATAGATCGGGTCTAAGTGCGTAACGGTGATTGTTATCCACACTATTAGTGAAGAGGAGGCTAGACTCAATCGATCTGTCCGGGTTGAGCAGGGTGACGGCCCTTGAGTCCATGGAAGGCTCTGTTTTCACAGTACGCAGAATGGAGGCAAGTGATTTTATTTTTTCTAGCATAAAACTGTAGTAATCATCGATGTAATGAAACGGGCTGACGCCCCATTTGTGCTCATCAGCGCCCTGAAGAAGCGTTGAAAGGGGCTCGATAAACTGGGTGTCGGGGACGTCCTCGGCGGCACGGTTATACAGGCGCTGCAAGAAGTGGTTGGCTGTATTGATCTGTACGTCAGTGAAGTGCGGAGCGTAAGTGTTTCCCGTTTGGGTAAACGTACTCCAAAAGGTTTTATGAATGATGACTTTGTGGAGTTGATTCGTCGTTTTCATTTGACTAATAAAGCGACGCCATCCGCAGACCCATTTATTATAAAAGTCATCACTGAATGCTTTTATAATAGCGCCGCTGCCGGAGTCTGAATTGAAGCCTCCGCTGAATAGCTCATTTGAGAGCGTGAATATGCCTCCCCTGCTTTCACAGAAGATGTTGAAGCGCTCATCTATCAAGTCTACAAGCAGAATGTCGAATTCTGTTTGTGCCAAGGACTGTTGTAAATGCTTTTCCAGATCTGCATTGACGACCGCCGCCTGAAATTTAGATTTAATATTCTGGCTGAAACGATCATCAGTTTTGACCGTCGCAAAGGCGCTCGCGAACGAGCTGCGGGCATAGTAAGCGCTCAGTTCAAAGGCATGTTCTGTGTCATAGTTCAAGATGTCCCGGCTGACACAACTGCCCGCGATCAGAATTCTGAACGGGTTCATACAGCGACTCTCGCGCCTTTACCAATTGGAGATAGCACAGGCATCAGTTGGACACTTCTGCAAGCAGGGCAACTTCCAGGCCGATGATCGCAGCCATCGAGGTCTGCTTCTCGACCCTCGATCTTGCTGCGCTCGACATGGAGCTGAACCGTTGAGGATGCTCTACAATTCGCGCTATTCCTTCGGCCATGGCTGCAGCATCGTCGCCAGGAGCAAGAATTGCACAATGCTCATCAGCGAATTCCGGGATGGCGGTGACCGCATTGGTCACTGCGACCAAGCCAGAGGCCATTGCTTCATCGCGTGATACGCCTTGTGCATCCATTCTGGTCGGACATAGGAACACTCCATAGTCCTTGTGCAACGCAGCAATCTGCGCATGCGTAAGGAAGCCTCTTTCTATTTTGACGTTGGCGTATTCACGCAGAGGGGCCAGCGTCTGCTCAAAGAGAGCGCCATCACCCATCATGAGAAACTCCAATTCTGAGAAATATGGTTTGTGTGCCAGTAACTTAATTGCTTTGACGCTCAAGTCATTCGCGTACTTGGCAGACGCATACGGCCGAATCGATAAAATCTTCTTGCGCTGCTCAACCGGCTTTTCCTCGTAGGAAAACAGCTCGGTATTGATCGGGTTGTGAATGATCTCGTATTGGCTTTCTGGCAAGCGAAAGCCAAGGTCTTCCATCACTTCTTCGGCGAAATAGCGCGATACAAACACCAGCTTCAGATTGGCCGGCATTGGCTGCAGCAACTCACGCCAGAAGGCCATGCGTTTTTCGCTGTCGAGTTTGCCCAGTGCCAGTTGCTCTTGCGTGTTGTAGTTGTATTCGCGGCGCCACCAGGGTTGGATTTCAGCGCCGTGGACCCATACGGTGAGGTTGATGTGGTCCAGGTGCTTGCGCAGCACTTCCCACATGGCGGGGTCGAGGAAATGCACGAGTACTGACCGATAGGCGCCGGACTCGAGCATCTTCGTCAGTGTTGCCTGAGAACCGGTGACAACATCCACGTTTTCGAACTCGTGGTAGCTCACCGACTCGTTGTTGCGCAGGCGGAACACGTCGACGTTGATGCCTTGTTCTTTATAGGCCGTGACACGCGTATGGACGAAACCGTTGCGGTACAGATCGTCGTAGGCCGGGTAATGGTTGGTGATCAGTAAGTGCTCGGCTTTGCCCAGCATGTCTGATGGCTGCAGATCACGATGGCCCAGCACCAGCGCCTTGATATGTGCGCTGCCGTTGGCGTAGACGCGCACGCCCAGGCGGACGAAGGCCGCTTCGGGCGGGACGTCGAAGGTGTGGTTGCGGTTGGCATGTTGCATCACATGGCTGATGCGCTGCTTCTGCGCATCGAGGAACAGCACCACCCATTGGATATTCAGCCCTGGTGTCGCGTCGAGGTAGAGCTTGACCTTGTTCCCGCCACCGAGCACATCGACGGTCAGTTCCTGCTTGGCGTAGTGGTACTCATGCTTGCCATCTTCAAGGGTGGACTCGATTTGCCATTCGCGGCCCTCAACCGTTTCCTTGAGGTGCTTGCTGCGCATTGGCTCAAACAAGGCTGCCAGTTGGCTGCCGCAGATTTCTGGCGAGGTATGGCTGTTCTGCAGGGGGGCGATGGCTTCGGCGCGACGTTGAAGCTCATGAATGCTGATGCCGGTGTCCAGTTCAAGGTCGTCTACCACGGCCGAAACATCCGTGCGGCCTGCGTGCCTGCAGTAGTTGAAGGCATCGATGGCCAGGCATTGCGCGTGGGGATAGTGCAACTCGGGTGCGTTTTTCAGCCAGGTGTTGACGCTCTGGTCGCCAATTAAGTCGATGTGGATCAGTGCAGTTCGTACGGCCAGCGTCTCAGGGCAGTGGTATGCCTGGCCTGGGTTGACCAATTGGATACCGTTGGCATCCTGGACAAAGTACGTGGTTTTACCCAGCACCCGCGCCTGGCTGTAGCGTGTCGCCAAGACCAGATCGAGCAGGTAGTTGGGGCCGTAATAATCGTCGGCAACCATTGTTCCCAGCCAGGCCGTATCGCCCGCCAGGGTTTTCAGTGGGGTAGACGCGACCTGTGCCGGCGTCAGCAGTTGCACGCGCGGATCACAGGCAGGTAACGCGCACCAAAGGTCTTCATCTACCACGACGTGCATCAGGAAATCAGGGTGGCGCTGACGCATGACGTGCTGGTTCAACGCCGCAAGCTGCGTGGCGTTCTCCGCTTTCGCGACGATGCACACACGAGGCAATAGGTTTGCTTGTGGCTCGCCGGTTACCTTGCTGATCACGTAGTTCAGTCGATGCGCGTAGGTGTGCTCTTGCATGACCTTGCGCAGGGCAGCCAGGCGCAATTTGTCGCTGTATCGCTCATCCGTGGTATGCAGGCTCAGCCGGCGCAGCATTTCCGGGCCATTGTCTGTGGTGATGACCAAATCCCCAAAGAGCAGGCGCACGCCTCGGGAAAAGTTGCTGACGGTGATGGTGTTGGAGCCCAGCAGTTCAAACACGCGACGGGCGAACATCGACTGCGACTGTTTGATCGAGTTGAGGTTGATTGCATAGCGGTAGCCTTTGTAGGCCAGGTCGATCTGGTCAAAACTCAGGGTACCGACAATGTAGGGCTGGTATTGCGGGGGAAACTGGTAGTTCTTGTCGTCCTTACCGAAGTTGCGGTCAAAGATGTCCAGTGGACGCAGGCGCGGCAATTCGCCGACAAAGCTGGCGAGGTCGCGGGTACGCTCGGGATAGCGCGCGTAGTAGGCGCCTGCGAAGCAGAACGCGTCTTTGCGTTCATACAGTTCCACCGGGTTATGCACGGCCGGCTGACAAGCGAAGGGCAGCAGGTATACGCGCTCATGACCCAGCGCACCTTTGTAGCGGTGGATACAGTCGATATCGGTGGTGAACACGAAGTCGAACTGTTTGGCAGTGGAGAGGAAGGTCTCGAAGTGGACCGGGTCTTCCTTGTTCCAGAAAACCGTTGAAACCTTGTGCTCGCCGCACCATTTGAGGATGTCTTGCAGCTCATGGCTGTTGTGCCCGATCTTGCTGCCCCACAGATCGTCCTTGCCGCGCCATGCCGATTCGATAAAGAGCAGCTCTGGCTGGAACGCTTCAAGCTCTACTTGCCAGTTGTGCGGTGTCAGGGGCAGCAGGTTGCACTCATTACGGTACGAGCCGAAGGTGAATTCGTCCATCACACAGGCGACTTTCAAGGGGCTTGTCGTGCCTGTTGCATCGTTGAGCAGGCTGCTGCGCGCATGGCTGATATCGTCCAGCAAAGAGGGCAGCGACACCGGCTCGGTAGGGGGGGGCAGCAGTGCTGCAACCGGTGTTTCAACGATGTTGCCCGAGGTATGGCTGTTCTTGCGGGTCTTGGCCGCTTGACGATACAGGTTGAGCAGATTGGCCGGCAGACGCACCATGCCACCCAATGAACCGGCGCTCGACTTCAATTGGTAGGTAAGACTCGAACGTGTCTTGATCAGGCGCTGTTCCGCCTGGTGACGCTTGGCTTCTGAGTTGCGCAGGTCGTCATTCAGCGCTTCGATCTGACGCTGTTGGGCGTCGCTTTGTTCGCGCAGCGTATTCAGCTCGGCGTTCAGTCGCGGAATCTGGGCATCCGTCGCCTCTCGGTATTTTTTGTTGGCCTCTTCCAGCCAGCTTTTGCACGAGGCCAGCTCACGCTGTACCAGGCTCAAGGTCTGTTCGCGTTCATCCAGATGTTCGGCCTTGCGCTGCAGATCACTTTCCAGCAGCGGGCGAGAGGTTCGCTCCTGATCAAGTGCGTCTGTCAGTTCCACGATCTGTGTACGGCAAGCCTTGAGTGCCTGATTGAGTTCAAGGATTTGTTGCTCATACTGGACATGAAGCCCGTCGATTTGCAGCAGCAGCGTGTCGATGTCTTTTTCCAGGTTCGCTTGGAGCGATTCCTGTGCATGGCGCTGCTCTTCGGCTTGGTGAACGGCATTCAGCCGTTCGGTTTGTGCCAGGTGACGGCTTGTCCGTTCCTCCGTGACGTGTTCCTGCAGGCGCAGGTTCTGCTCGTTGAGCGTTTGGAGCTCATCGTTCAGCACGTTCAATCGGGCCTGCGCGTCAGCATGCCGGCCGTGCAGTTCGTCCAGTTCGCACTGGTACTGCGTGTGCTGATCAAGCTTCAATGCTTCCAGCTCGCTCAAGCGTGTCTTGAGTTGCTGGTTGTGCTCGATGGCCACCTGGTGCTTTTTATTGGATTCGTCCAGGCTTGACGTGAGCTCCGCCAGTTTGGCCAGCTCGGATCGCTGGTCGCTGACGGTCTGCTCCAGCGCCTTGGCCTTCGCCGCTTCGGGCTTGAGTTGGGCAATCTGTTCGGTGGCGGCTCGATATTTCGTGTTCGCCTCTGCCAGCTGTTTACTGGTGTGGGTCAAACTGTTTTGCAGGTTGCGTTCGATGGCTTCGAACGCTTTTTCGAGGTTGGCCACCTGTTCGATGCCCATGTCCAGAGGGGCCGGTGTGGTTGCGTCTTTTGGTTTGACGGCCACTACGCCAAGCCATTTGCCCAGCACCTTTACCTGAGTGATGTGCAGATGCTTGCTGAGCAGGCGCAAGGGCTCAAGCAAGTAGAACGTGTGCTTGTGGTCGATGAAATCATTGACGCCGAACGGCACAGTGATAATCAGGCAGCCATCCGGTTTGAGCAGGGAGGCGGCTTTCTCCACAAACAATTCCGGACGCACCAGGTGCTCGAGCACTTCGCTGATCACAATAGTGTCCGGCTCGGTGTCCTGAGTGTTCAGCGTCAAGAAGTCGGCATTCACGTAGCAGACTTTTTCTTGCACGTGGATGGGTTCGTTGGCCAGGTAGTGCCTGGCTTCCTCAATGGCCTGGGGGCTGGTGTCGACGCCGGTGACATTGCAACCCTCACGGGCAAGCAGCAGCGGGACGATACCCTGGGAGCAGCCCACATCCAGCACTTTGCTCCCGCAGACCTGGGCGCAAATCCAGTGAATACGTGCCTGGGTTTCACGCATGAAGTGTTCGCCCAACTTCCCGTAATACGCCTCCATTACGCGATCATGAATGTCTGCCAGGGGCGCAGGCGCTTCCGCTGGCGTGGGGAGTTGGACGCTATTCATCTTCAATATCCTTATCAGGCCGCGAACACGCCGGCGGCGTCGATCACGATCGCCTCGTTGCGCAAATCGCCCATGGATTTGAACTCTCGGTGCTTGACCAGCAAAACGTGGATGTGAGCGCTGTCCAGCGCATACGCGGTGTCCACCAGTTGGTGGCCGGCAAGCGAGGCGGGCAACGCTTCGATGTTCGGCTCGACCAACATCAATTCAACGCCCAGTTCTTCACCCAACACTTGGGCGATACTCAGCGACGGGCTTTCGCGCAAGTCATCGATATCGGGTTTGAAGGCAAGGCCGTAGCAGGCGATACGTACCTGGCGTGCCGACATGTCGCGATGCTTGAGCAGAAACTCCGCCAAGGCCGTCTTGACTTGCCCGATGACCCACAGCGGCTTGCGATCATTCACCTCGCGGGCGCAGCGGATCAGGTTGGCCAGGTCTGGCGTCTTGCTCACGATGAACCAGGGGTCGACCGCAATGCAGTGTCCGCCCACGCCGGGGCCAGGTTGAAGGATGTTGACCCTGGGGTGATGATTGGCCAGGCGAATCAACTCCCAAGGGTTGATCTCGAGTTCGGCGCAAATCATCGAAAGCTCATTGGCAAACGCGATGTTCACATCGCGAAAGCTGTTTTCGGTGAGCTTGCACATCTCGGCTGTGCGGGTGTCGGTGATGATGCATTCGCCTTCGACAAACGCTTCGTACAGGCGTACGGCGGCGGACGAGCAGGCAGGCGTCATGCCGCCGATGATCCGGTCGTTATCGACCAGTTCGCGCAGCACGTGCCCCGGCAATACCCGCTCCGGGCAGTGGGCAATACGGATGTCGGATTGTTCCCCATGGGTGGCGGGGAAGGTCAGGTCCGGACGCGCTTCGGCAAGCCACGCGGCCATTTGTTCTGTCGCACCGACGGGAGAGGTCGATTCCAGGATCACCAGGTCGTTCTTTTTCAAGACTGCGGCGATGGCTTGGCTGGCTGCCTGGATGTAGCTGAGATCCGGTTGGTGGTTTTCCTTGAACGGCGTGGGTACGGCGATCAGGAATGCATCGGCCGGCTCGGGTGTGGTGGTCGCACGCAGGTACCCTTCGGTAACGGCGGCGTGCACCAGCATATCCAGGTCGGGCTCGACGATATGTATTTCGCCGCGGTTGATGATGTCTACAGCGTGCTGGTTGACGTCGACACCGATGACTTGCTTTTTGCGAGAGGCAAAGATGGCTGCTGTGGGCAGGCCGATGTAACCCAGGCCGATGACCGATACTCTTGGAAAATTCATGGCGCGCCCCGATTTTTTTCAACGTGCAATGTCATCAACGCTTCCCGGATCAATGCGCATGCTTCGCCCGAGCCATAGGGGTTGTGGGCAAAGCTCATGGCTTGATAGGCCGCGTTGTCACTGAGCAGAACGCTCAAGTTGTGGGTGATCGATTCCACGTCCGTGCCCACCAGTTTCACCGTCCCGGCGTCCACGGCTTCAGGGCGTTCGGTGGTGTCACGCATCACCAGCACGGGCTTGCCCAGCGCGGGTGCTTCTTCCTGTATGCCGCCGGAGTCAGTGAGGATCAGGTAGGAGCGAGTCATGAGGTAGACAAACGGCAGGTAGTCTTGCGGTTCGATCAGATGCACGTTGCTGATACCCGCCAGCAGGCGTTGTACGGGTTCGCGTACATTGGGATTCAAATGCACCGGATAAACGAACTCCACCAACGGATATTCGCGCGCCGCGTTGGCCAAGGCCTGACAGATGCGCTCGAAGCCATCACCGAAATTTTCCCGACGGTGGCCGGTGATCAGGACCAGGCGATTCTCTTTGGGCAAAAACGAGAACTGCTCGTCGAACTGGGCACGCACGCGGGTGGCGGGGTCGTCGAGTTTCTGCACGGTTTTAAGCAAGGCATCGATCACGGTGTTTCCCGTGACGTGGATGGCGCCCTCGTCGACCCCTTCATTGAGCAAGTTTTGTCGAGAGTTCTGGGTCGGCGCGAAATGCAAGGTCGCGAGGCTGCCGGTCAGGCGCCGATTGCCTTCTTCAGGCCACGGTGAATACAAGTTGTTGGTGCGCAAACCCGCTTCGACATGGGCGATGGGGATTTGCTGGTAATAGGCGGCCAGGCTTGCGGAGAAGGTGGTTGCGGTGTCGCCGTGGACCAGGATGACATCCGGCTTGAAGTCCTCGAGCACGGGCTTGAGCCCCTGCAGGATGGCCGTTGTCACGCCTGTCAGGCCTTGGCCCGCCTTCATGATGTTGAGGTCGTAGTCGGGGGTCAGGTCAAACAGATCAAGGACTTGGTCGAGCATTTCCCGATGTTGCGCGGTAACGCAAACCCTCGATTCAAATCGATCGTCGTTTTTCAGCTCGATGACCAGAGGCGCCATCTTGATGGCTTCGGGGCGTGTGCCAAAAATTGACAGGGTTTTAATGGGGTTTTTAATCACTTTATTACCGAAGCATCGATTGGTGTTTGATAATTTAAATACGCCGCTTGGGTGTAAATTAACTAACTGTCCCAATATTAAAAAACAGAAAGACCGAACTTCGCAACGGGGTGCGAAGCTTCTAAAGGAAGGGGGATATTGAAAAAGAAAACAGTTCCATTTAGCGCGATCCGTGGCCTATGTGACTCCGAAAATTCGCTCAGGCATGTCGCGACAATCCTTCTGAGAGGCGCGTAGTCATACCTTAAGCCGCAGGCACCGTACCACTTTGGATCCGATAAATCCTTGCGAAAAAAATTGATCAAACGGTTTACTTTCGTACTGGCAGCAGGTATCGGGGCGAATCTCAATGGAACTAATCGGAAATGAATAATTTTAAGTAAATCATTGAAAAATAAGGAAAAAAATATTCAAAATAGACTTTTTCAAGAATTTATGGGCGCCGCTGGTCGGAAATGACGAAATTGTTACAAGAAATAACAAAAATGTAACGGGGCGAAAAAAACGCGTTGACAGGGCGCTGGGGAGGAGCGCCGCGCGGAAAAAATCGGGGTGCAACCCAACCGTATCCGAGTGGGGGAGAGGGCGGTGGGCGCATGATTTTCTTGAACGTTCGGCGCGGGCTTTGATCAGCGCAGGCCCACCTGATTGTAATATGAAGCTGTACGCTAATGGGTTTGCAAGTTGAAGTTTAAAAGTGTGGCGAAGACTTTGATGTTGAGTTTTTAAGGGGCGAAATGTTTGAGCGAATTATCGTTTTATTGTGTGGTACATGTCCTACGTTGTGGGACTTAACATTGGATACGTAAGTAATCCGAAGTGAATCAAGTTCAAGCCAAAGTGCGTAGCTATTGCCGCGCCCAAACCGCCGAACCGATACGCCAGGCCATAACCCACCCCAGCGATGCTCGCCAGCAGCACCCAATGCCAGCCCGCGCCAAGGTGCGCCACCCCGAATAGCAGCGAGGCCAGCAGCAGCGCGAGGTTGTCGCCGTAGGGCAAATGCTTGAAACGCTGGCTCAAGCCACCTTGGACATAGCCACGGAACAGCGCCTCCTCGACCAACGTCACCAACAACAGGTTGTTAAGCACCCACAGCCAGGCCTGGTCCGGCCATTTCGGTGCCCAACTGATGACACCCAGCAAGGCGGCGGTGCCCAAAGCGGTGATGGCGGTGAGGGTCAACGCCAGCGCCGTCACGCAGATCGACAGGCGCAGCGAGCGCCGTGCCACGATCCACGGGCAGGCCAGGAGCAGCCAGAACCCGATCAGCGGTTTGTCCTGGTTCAGGAACATCGAGAAGGGCACGGCATCGTCGGTGAGACGTTGTGGGGCAATGCCACGTCCGTTGTAGAAGCCGGGCAACCAGTGCATCGCCAGGCTCAGTGCCAATACGATAAACAACCCGTGGCCCAGGTAGCGTGCCCACGGCGTGCGTTGCTGGCGTACGGCGTAGCCGGCGATCAGCAGCAGGGCGACGGACACCCCCGCCAGTATCCCCAGTTGCCCGTAGATCAAGGCCAGCAGGTAGCCGAGGGAAAGTAGCGCCAGGTACAGCCAGGGTAATGCGATCATGGGGAATCCTTGGGAAAATCTGCGCGGCATTATAGCCACCCGTCCTGCTGGGCCCGATGAAACTCCCTCTACATTCGCGGTTGGATTGTTGTGGTAAGCCCGCTCACAGTTTTTTCGGTCGCAACACCAACCACAACGCCCCCGCAATCAACACCCCGCCATACAAATGCGCCATCGACAACGGCTCATCCAGCAGCAACGCGCCCCACAGTACGCCGAACGGCGGGATCATGAAGGTCACGGTCATCGACTTCACCGGCCCGATGGATGTCAGCAAGCGGAAGTAAAGAATGTAGGCAAACGCCGTGCATACCAGCCCCAAGCCCAGCAACGACACCCACACCTTCCACCCACCCCAACTCGCGGGCGGTTGGCTGATTGCGCTGTAGGCGAAAAACGGCAGCAGGAACAACGTCGCACCGAGCATGCTGCCCAGGGCCGACAGGCGACTGTCCAAGCCGCCGCGCTGGTCCAGCCAGCGTCGCGCCAGGAACCCGGCAAAGCCATAACAGGTGGTCGCCAGCAAGCAGGCCAGCGCGCCCATCAACAATTCCAGGTCAAACGCCACGGGCCCGGCGCGGGTCAGTACACCCACACCGAACAAGCCCAGGCACACGCCGGCAATTTTTGACGGCGTCAGGCGTTCGCTGAAAAACAGCCCGCCGATCAACACACCCATCAACGGGGTGGTGGCGTTGAAGATCGCCGAGTAACCCGCCGGCAACACCTGGGCGGCCACCGAGTACATGGTCGCCGGGATCCCGGAGTTGATCACGCCCAATAGCAACACGGTCTTGAACTTGCCCTGGAAATCCCAGCTCACGCGCATCATCGCCAAAATCACCAGCAACCCGGCGGCGGCAATCGACACGCGGAAAAACGCGGTCGGCACCGTGCCGATCTCCGGCGCAATGATGCGCATGAACAGGAAACTCGCCCCCCAAATAGCAGCGAGCCCTAGCAAATACAGGCTGTCGACAGGTCTCACGCAACACTCCTACCTCAATAAGCCCGCGAGTGTTGCATGACATTTCCAATGATTACAGGACAAACCGCGTCACCAGCCCATTCAGGTCCACTGCCAGGCGCGACAGTTCCTGGCTGGCCGCCGAGGTCTGGGTGGCACCGGCGGCGGTCTGGGTGGACAGGTCACGGATGTTCACCAGGCTGCGGTCCACATCGCGTGCCACCAGCGCCTGCTGTTCGGCGGCGCTGGCGATCACCAGGTTGCGCTGGCTGATCTGCGAGATGGCTGCGGTGATTTTTTCCAGGGCGCTGCCGGCGCTGTTGGCGCGTTGCAGGGTCTGGCCGGCGTGTTCGGCGCTGCTGTTCAGGGCTTCGACGGTGTCCTGGGTGCCTTGCTGGATACCAGTGATCATCTGCTCGATTTCTTCGGTGGAATCCTGGGTGCGTTGCGCCAGGGAGCGCACTTCATCGGCGACAACGGCAAAACCGCGCCCGGCCTCGCCCGCGCGGGCCGCTTCAATGGCGGCGTTGAGTGCCAGCAGGTTGGTCTGCCCGGCGATGCCTCGGATCACTTCCAGCACCTTGCTGATGTCCTGGGCCTGTACCGCCAGGCCTTCGGCTTTGTTTGAAGCGCCGAGCACTTCGTCCACCAGGTTCTGGATCGAGCTGATGGTTTCGCTGATCTGGTAGTGGCCGTGCTTGCTGTCCTCGTCGGAGGCCTGGGACGCCTCGGCGCTGGACACCGCATTGCCCGCCACTTCGTCCACGGCCGCGCTCATTTCGGTCACGGCGGTGGCGGCCTGTTCGATCTCGTCGTTCTGCGCTTGCAGCCCTCGGGTGCTTTGTTCCATCACCGAACTCATCTCTTCGGCCGCAGAAGCCAGCTGCTGCGCTGACTCGCTGATGCCACGGATGGTGCCTTGCAACTGCGCCTGCATGGTGGCCAGGGCCGTGAGCAATTGAGCCGGTTCGTCCTTGCCGCTGACGGCGATCGGCTGGCTCAAGTCGCCGCCGGCAATGGTGCGTGCCACGATCAGGGCCTGGCCGAGCGGGGCGGTGATGCTGCGGGTCAGCAGCCAGGCCAGCAGCAAGGTGGCGATCAGCGCGAACACGATGATCGAACCGACGATCCACTGTGCGCTGGAATAAGTCTGCGCGGCGGAGTCCACGGCGGTCTCCACACCGCTCTGGTTGAAGGTGATCATGTCCTCCAGGCTTTTGTTGAGGATCACGCCCTGTGGCGCCAGGCGGCTGTTGAGCAGATCGATGGCGTCCTGTTGCTGGTCCTTGTCCACCAGGGCAACGATCTGCGCGACGAGGGTCAGGTAGGCATTCACGTTACCTTCGAGCTGCTTGAGCATTTCGCGTTCTTCATCGCCGCTGAGCAGGGTTTTGTGATGATCGAGCAAGGTTTGCAGCTCGGTGCGCTGGCGGGTGATCAAGGCTTTGCTGTTGTCACGGATTCGCGATTCGTCGGTGGTTGCCAGGCGCAACGCCTCCAGGCGGATACTGGCCACGAAGGCCGCGCTGTCGTGGATGTTCTCGATGCTCGGCATCCACGATTCTTCGATAACCAGTGCGCTCTGCCGCAACTTGGCCATCTGGCCCAGCCCAAACATCCCGACGATCACCAGCAAGCTGGCCAAAACCCCAAAACTCAGACTGGCACGCAGACCGATCCTCATGTTCCTCAATGACATCTCAATGCTCCTTGGGCGATTAGAACCTGTTCCCGGATCGGTCTTTGGACCTTGTTAGGGTGGGAGAGGGCGCGCTATATATCAAAGTGCCATCACCCTGGTAATCAGGGTTTCCCTTAGTTGGATCCAAAGCGCCGAGCGGAGATCGCGCCCAGCGTTGAGCAAGGTTTTTCGGCATTGGACAGCCAAGCCCCGCCGTTGCAGGCGTGCGGGAAAAGCGCAGTGCGACTTTTGGGTGCGTTTATTGACCGGATGGTCGAATTAAAAAAATTGAAAATAAATGTACGAAATGAACGAAGTTGTACAAGGCAGCGCAAGAAATGACCCTTCTCCTGTTCTCGTACACTGGCTAAGCTCAGGGCTTCCAGATGCCCGCAGAGGTTTCCCGCATGTCCCAATCCGCCCTCGCTGTCGCCCGGATGATCCTCGATGGCTTCGACGATTACCGTGAGCACTTTCGCCAGATCACCGATGGCGCCCGCGAGCGTTTTGAAAAGGCCCAGTGGCAGCAGGGGCAGGCGGCGTCGGCGGCGCGGATCAACCTCTATGAAGAAAAGGTCAGCGAAGTGATTGCGCGTTTGCGCAGCAGCTTTGATGACGGCGCATTACTCGATGTCGACCAGTGGCCCGTGGTGAAAAGCGCCTACATCGGCCTGATCGATCTGCGTTTCGACGATGAGCTGTCCGAGACCTGGTACAACTCGATCTTCTGTGGTCTGTTCAGCCACGACCTGATCAGCGACGGCTGCATGTTCATCCACACCACCCGGCCCAGCCTGCGCCGGGCACGGGCCGCGCAGACGCGTACCTACACGCCTGCCGGGAAAATCCCGGAAATGCTCGCGCAGATCTTTGCCGACTACCGTTTCAGCGAGCCTTACGCCGACCTGGCCGGCGACCTGCGCCGCCTTGAGACCCAAATGCGGGAAAACCTGCCGGACTGGGTGTGCAAGGACCCGGACCTCAAGGTCGAGCTGTTTTCCTCGGTGCTCTACCGCAATAAAGGCGCCTACCTTGTAGGGCGTATCTACACTCGCGACGAACAATGGCCACTGGTGATCCCACTGCTGCACCGTGAAGGGCAGGGCATCCAGATCGACGCGCTGATCACCGACGAAGCCGACGTGTCGATCATCTTCTCGTTTACCCGTTCCTACTTCATGGTAGATGTGCCGGTGCCGGCGGAATTCATCGGCTTTCTCAAGCGCATTCTGCCGGGCAAGCACATCGCTGAGCTGTATACCTCCATCGGTTTCTACAAGCACGGCAAGTCAGAGTTCTACCGCGCCTTGATCAACCACCTGGCGACCACCGACGATCAATTCATCATGGCCCCCGGCGTGCGTGGCATGGTCATGAGCGTGTTCACGCTGCCGGGCTTCAACACGGTGTTCAAGATCATCAAGGACCGCTTTTCACCGTCGAAAAACGTCAACCGCGCCACCGTGATCGAGAAGTACCGGCTGGTCAAAAGCGTCGACCGGGTCGGGCGCATGGCCGATACCCAGGAGTTCGCCGACTTCCGTTTCCCCTTGAGCAAATTCGAGCCCGAATGCCTGGCCGAATTACTGGAAGTGGCCGCTGGCACCGTCGAAGTCGAAGGCGACACGGTGTTGATCCGCCACTGCTGGACCGAACGGCGCATGACCCCGCTCAACCTCTACCTCGACAACGCCAACCCCGCCCAGGTGCGTGAAGCCTTGGAAGACTATGGCCTGGCGATCAAACAACTGGCGGCGGCCAACATCTTTCCCGGCGACATGCTGCTGAAAAACTTCGGTGTCACTCGCCATGGCCGCGTGGTGTTCTACGACTACGATGAGATCTGCTTTCTCACCGAGGCCAACTTCCGCCACATCCCCGCGCCGCGTACCCCAGAAGATGAAATGGCTTCCGAGCCCTGGTACTCCATTGGCCCGCTGGATGTATTCCCTGAGGAATTCCCGCCGTTCCTGTTTGCGGATGCTGGCCAACGCAAGTTGTTCGATGAGCTGCATGGCGAGTTGTACAACGCCGATTACTGGAAAGGGCTGCAGGAGGCGATTCGCGCCGGTAAGGTGATTGATGTGTTTCCTTACCGGCGTCGGTGGGAGGAGAACCAGTAAAAGCTTTTAACTAAACCTTAAAGCGCCGCTCAGGCCAGGCAGCCTTGGTAGCGTCAGCTGTTTCCTTTACGGTTTTCCTTGCGGACATCCTTCAGCCAGGATTGGTCTCGACCCATCACCGTCAGCTCATCCGTAACGTTGGACGCTCGGTTCTTATCGGTGGGATTGGTACCGTTGGTTTGCACGTCGCGAGCCTGTTTGTATAGGGATGCCATTTCTTTGTTAAGCGCGTTATCGGTTTGTTTGACTTCGCGGGCGTTATTGAACTTTGTGATCGGGTTGCTGGTTTTTGGCGGGTTCGAAAGTTGATCGATGCGTTTTTGCGTCAGATTGATAGCAGGTTGAAAACTTGACGCGGGAAGCGCGGGTGTCGGGAACGTGGCGGGCAGGTTTTCCAGCTTGTCTTTGTTTTTTTTGAGCGCTTCGAGTTTCTTTTGTCTGTTTGGGCTCAGTGCTGAAGTGGGTTGTTGATCGAGCAGTGGCGCGGATGACTGGCTCCCGGAGGGTTTAAGCCAGGAGCCTTGGGATGCGTTGTTTTCAGGTGCGATAGACTGATATTTGTCGGCATAACTGTGGGTATTGCCGCTGTACGCGTGGTTGTTGGAGTTGATGGGCATACATACCTCGTGCGATGAGCTTGGGGGGGCTGTTGTTTCTAATGTGCCGAGTGGTTCCACTACTATTGCGTCACAGGCCGCTCATGAAATTCATGCCGCGTACTGCCTGACTGGTCGTGTGGAAGTTCGAGATTCGGTTGGCCGTCAAATTGGTGGACGGTGTCGAGGCGCTCTGCGGGGCTGCGTTGGATGACGGCTTTTCGGTGTAGGCGGGCGGGAACTCATATTTGGGCGGTGGTTCCGACGCTGCGGAGCGCGGTTGGGCCTGCATGGATACAGAGTAGCTGGGTAGATAAGGTTGGCTGTTTGTCGAATCGATAGGCATAAAAGCTCCGGTTTCATGAACGATACAGCGATCTGCCAGGGTTTCTGGCAGATTGATTTGGCCTTGGATACGCCACTCAATCCATCGGATTTGCACTGTAAAAGTGGTCGGGTGAGCGACTTTCTTCTGTAAGAAAGGTGCTCACTCGCAGGTGTTACGCGTCCCGTCACTGACTGAACATCTCCAGAAATGTAGAAATCTGCGACAATCGCCCCTCGTTTTTTCCGTCCACCGTTATGCAGGCGCGCCCTGCCTCACCCAGAAGACCTTTGCCACCCTGATGACCGACCAAGCGCCCACTATCGACCAACTGCTCAAGACCCTCGATCACGCCATGCTCGCCGACCGCCACCGCTTGCGGCGGCAGTTACTTGAGCTGCGCAAGAAACCCGACGAGGAAAAGCTGGCGCAGTGGGTCGCGCGCATGCAGGCGTCTTGCGCCCAGGTCACGGCGCGGCGTGCCAGCCTGCCGGTGATCCGCTACGACGACAGCCTGCCGATTGCGGCCAAGCGTGATGAGATCAAAGCCGCGCTGAACAAGCACCAGGTGCTGATCATTGCCGGTGAGACCGGCTCGGGTAAGACCACCCAGTTGCCGAAGATCTGCCTGGAAATCGGTCGCGGCCAGTTCGGCCTGATCGGTCACACCCAGCCACGGCGAATTGCAGCACGCAGCGTTGCCAGTCGGGTGGCCGAGGAGTTGGCCACACCGTTGGGCGCGTTGGTCGGCTATCAGGTACGTTTTGAAGACCAGAGCGATTCCAATACCCTGATCAAGCTGATGACCGACGGCATCCTGCTGGCGGAAACCCAGAACGATCGCTACCTGGAACGCTACGACACGATCATCGTCGACGAAGCCCACGAACGCAGCCTGAACATCGACTTCCTGCTGGGCTACCTGAAGACCTTGCTGCCGCGTCGTCCGGACCTGAAAGTCATCATCACCTCGGCAACCATCGACCTGGAGCGTTTTTCCAAGCATTTCGACGACGCGCCGATTGTCGAAGTGTCGGGCCGTACTTTCCCGGTGGACACCTGGTATCGCCCGTTGACCCTGGAGCAGGACGAGGAGGGCAACCGCGTCGAGGATGACTTGACCGTTGACCAGGCGATCCTCGCCACCCTCGATGAAATCGCCGCCTACGAGCGCAGCGAGCGCCGCAGCCCTGGCGATGTGCTGGTCTTCCTGCCGGGCGAGCGCGAGATCCGCGACGCCGCGGACATGCTGCGCAAGGCCCAGCTCAAGCACACCGAGATCCTGCCGCTGTATGCGCGCCTGTCGCCGGCCGAACAGCAGCGCATTTTCCAGTCCCATCCGGGCCGGCGCGTGGTGCTGGCGACCAACGTTGCGGAAACCTCGCTGACCGTGCCGGGCATTCGTTATGTGATCGACAGCGGCACCGCGCGCATCAGCCGCTATAGCTACCGCGCCAAGGTGCAGCGCCTGCCGATCGAGGCGATTTCCCAGGCCAGCGCCAACCAGCGTAAAGGCCGCTGCGGTCGGGTCGAGCCCGGCATTTGCGTGCGTTTGTACAGCGAAGAAGATTTTATCGGGCGTCCGGAATTTACCGACCCGGAGATCCTACGCACCAACCTCGCGGCTGTGATCCTGCAGATGCTGCACCTGCGCCTCGGCGAGATCACCGATTTCCCGTTTATCGAGCCGCCGGACGGCAAGGCCATCAGCGACGGTTTCAACTTGCTGCAAGAGCTGTCGGCGGTGGACCGCAACAGCCAGCTCACGCCATTGGGCCGTCAGTTGGCGCGCCTGCCGGTGGACCCGCGCATGGGCCACATGCTGCTGGAAGCCGCCAAGCTCGGCAGCTTGCAGGAAGTGCTGATCGTCGCCAGTGCCATGTCGATCCAGGACCCGCGCGAGCGTCCGCCGGAGCGTCAACAGGCGGCCGACCAGGCTCACGCGCAATGGAAAGATCCGGATTCGGACTTCGCCGGGTTGGTCAATCTGTGGCGCGGCTTTGAAGAGCAGCGCCAGGAACTGACCGCCAGCCCGCTGCGCAACTGGTGCCGCAAGAACTTCCTCAACTACCTGCGCTTGCGCGAGTGGCGCGACTCCCATCGCCAGTTGAGCCTGATCTGCCGCGACATGCAGTTGACCGTCAATAAAGAACCGGCGGATTTCCCGAAACTGCACAAGGCGGTGCTGTCCGGCCTGCTCAGCCAGATCGGCCAGAAAACCGAAGACGGCGATTACCTCGGCGCGCGCCAGCGGCGTTTCTGGATTCACCCGTCCTCGGGCATCGGCAAGAAGCGTCCGCAATGGCTGATGACCGCCGAACTGGTGGAAACCACCAAGCTGTATGCGCGCATGGTCGCCAAGATCGACGCCGACTGGATCGAGCCGCTGGCCGGGCACTTGATCAAGAAAAACCACTTCGAACCCCATTGGGAGAAGAAGCGCGGCCAGGTGGTGGCCTTTGAGCAGATCACCCTGTTCGGGTTGATTGTGGTCGGGCGTCGGCCGGTGCATTACGGGCCGATTGACCCGGTGGTGTCTCGCGAGTTGTTTATCCGCGAAGGTCTGGTGCGTGGCGAGATCCAGTCGCGGGCCAAGTGCCTCACGGCCAACCAGCAACTGCTGGAGCAACTCGATGAACTCGAAGCCAAGGCGCGCCGTCGCGACATCCTGGCGGACGAGGAAACCCTGTTCGCCTTCTACGACGCGCGGTTGCCAGCGGAGATCCACCAAACCGCGACCTTCGACAGCTGGTACAAGATCAACAGCCAGAAAGACCCGCAGCTGCTGATTATGCGCGAAGAGGACGTACTGGCCCGTGAGGCCAGTGAAGTCACCGCCGCGCATTATCCGGACACCCTGCACCTGGGCGATCTGGAACTGGCGTTGAGTTACCACTTCGAACCCAATCACCCACGCGACGGTGTGACCCTGCGCGTGCCGGCGCCGCTTTTGCCTGCGTTGCCGCCAGAGCGCCTGGAATGGCTGGTACCGGGGGTGATCGAAGCCAAGTGCATCGCCCTGGTGCGCAACCTGCCCAAGGCGCTGCGCAAGAACTTCGTGCCGGTGCCGGACTTCGTCAAGGCCGCGCTGCAACGCATCGAGTTTGGCCAGGGCTCGTTGCCTCAGGCGCTGGGCCGTGAATTGCTGCGCATGACCGGGGCGCGGGTCAGCGATGAAGCCTGGGCCGAAGCCGCGCAGCAGGTGGAAAGCCACTTGAAGATGAACCTGGAAGTGGTCGACGGTCAGGGCAAGTTCCTCGGCGAAGGCCGCGACCTGGCCGAACTGACCGCACGCTTTGCCGAGGCCAGCCAGGCCGCGCTGGCCGTGCCGCAAACCGCGAAAAGCCAACAGCCGGTGGAAGCCAAGGTGTTTGCGGCGGTGGCGGAAAAGACTCAACAGAAGATCGCCGGGCTGTCGATGACGGTGTATCCGGCGCTGGTGGAAGAAAACGGCACGGTCAAGGAAGGGCGCTTCTCCACGGCTGCCGAGGCGGAGTTCCAGCATCGCCGCGCGTTGCAGCGCCTGCTGATGCAACAACTGGCGGAACCGGCGAAATTCCTGCGTGGCAAATTGCCGGGTTTGACCGAGCTGGGCCTGATGTACCGCGAGTTGGGGCGCATCGATGCGCTAGTGGAAGACATCTTGCTGGCCAGCCTCGACACCTGCGTACTCGAAGGCGAAGCCAGCCTGCCGCGCGATGGTGCTGGCCTGGCCGCCTTGGCTGAGCGCAAGCGTGGCAGTTGGACCGAACATGCCGAGCGCCTGGCGCGCCTGACCCTGGACGTGCTGAAACTGTGGCACAGCCTGCAAAAACGTTTCAAAGGCAAGATCGACCTGGCACAGGCCGTGGCCCTGAACGACATCAAGCAGCAACTGAGTAACCTGGTATACCCGGGTTTCGTGCGGGAAACCCCGGCGCAGTGGTTCAAGGAATTGCCGCGTTACCTCAAGGCCATCGAGTTGCGCCTGGAGAAACTGCCAAGCCAGGTGCAAAAGGATCGGGTGTGGAGCGGCGAACTGGCCGGTTTGTGGACGCAGTACGAAAACCGCCTGAAAAAACATGCCCAGGAAGGCAAGCGCGACCCTCAGCTGGAGCTCTATCGCTGGTGGTTGGAGGAATATCGCGTGTCGTTGTTTGGCCAGCAACTGGGCACCAAAGTGCCGATTTCCGACAAGCGCTTGAGCAAGCAATGGAGCCTGGTCGAAGCTTGACCCCCGTAGATACTCTGCGGTGTGGTGAGCGGGCTTGTTG
>NZ_JACARN010000033.1:0-52176 GCF_013386605.1 Pseudomonas sp. IPO3749
AAGCCCGCTCACCACAGTAGCAAAAGCAAACCGCAACATTGTGGACCGGGTGTTAGCCCTTGAGCTTATCGAACGCCTTATCGAGATTTTCTTCAGCGCCCTTGAGCTTCTCACGCCGCTCTTTCAACCACTGCTGATCGCCTTCCAGCGTCTTGCGCGCCTCCACCAGCATGCGCTTGACCTCCTGCGGCTGCGGCCCGCCCGTGCCTTTGCGCGTCTGCACCATGGTGGTTGGCGACAGCGCCGCACGGAAGCCGGCCTCGTCCAGCGGCAAGGTATTGGGCGTCCACTTGTATTTGTCCGCCGCCTGGCGATACAGCTTCTGCGCGTCGGCGTAGGGGAAGGTTTTCGGCGTGGTGCCGTTGCTGCGCGCTTCGGTGACGATCAGCGAGGCAAAGCTGTGGCCAATCCGGAACGGCACCTTGAACTGGCGCTCCAGGGTGTCGGCCAGCTCCATTGAGGTGGTCCATTCCGATTCCAGTTCTTCCAATGCGCGCTGCGGGTTGATCTGCAGCGCGTCGAGCACGGCATCCATGCTGTCGAACATTTCCTGGGTGGAACGGAACACGCCCAGGGAATCGAACGCGAATTTGTAGTCGGTCATGCCGGTGGTGACGTTGTGCGCGCGCAAGGTCACCGCCTGGGCCAGGCCGACCACATCCGAGGCGGTCTCGCGGGCACGCATCAGCAGGCCTGGGTTGCGTTTTTGCGGCATGGCGCTGCTGGTGTAAGTGGCTTCTTCATCCAACAGCAACCATGGGCGGATCTGGTGATACTGGGTGTGGATGTCGCCAATCATGGCGCCCACGCGAATCGCCGATGAGGACGCCAGGTTGGCTGCCTCGAGCGGAATGTCATAGGTCGACACCTGGCTGGAATCCAATGAATTCTCACGCACCCCATCAAAGCCCAGCAGCTCGGCCAAGCGCTCGCGGTTCAGCGGGTAGGCCGAGTTGGCCAGCACGGCGGTGCCCATCGGGCTTTTGTTCAGGCGTGTGTACAGCTCGCGGATACGTTGGCCGTCTCGGTCGAACGCGGCCTCAAAGGCCAGCAGGTAGTGAGCATAGCTGATCGGCATGGCCTGCACGCCGTTGGTGTAGGCCGGCACCAGGGTGTCGACGTTCTTGTCGGCAATGTTCAACAGGCGCAGGCGCGTGGCGTTGAGGGCTTCGCTGTAGGCCAGCACCTGGCTGCGCAGGGCGGCCAGGCGGTAAGTGGCGAGCATGTCCTGGCGACTGCGGCCGGAATGGATCAGCGAGGCCTCGGGACCGATCTTGTCGGTCATGATTTTTTCCAGTTGCAGCACATCGCTCGGGCGCGTGCCGCCGGGCTGGTCGGCCTGGGCAATCGCATAACGCACGCCGCCAGCGATCTTCTGGCCCATCTCGGGTTTCACAATGCCTTCTTCGGTGAGCATCACGATCGAGGCTTTGTTGATGCGGTTGAGCCAGGCGAATTGAGTCTGGGTGGGATCGCCTTTGGCTTTGCGCTCGGTTTGCGCACTGTCCGGCGTGGCGCCGACTTTTGCGGCCTGAGCGGCGCATTGTTCGGTGGTGGTGCAGGGCAGCTCGCCGGTGTTGGCCGCGTAGGCGCCAACACTGTTGAACAGGGCGAAAGCCACCGCCAGGTGCAGCAGGCTTTTTAGGGCGCGGGGGGATGAGTTCACAGGAATACCCGATTTATTGTTGGAATTGTGAGCCGTCAGGCTATCGAGTCTGTTTTCAGATTGAAAATATATAGTAAGTGTTGATGGCAGAGCTTTTAGGTATGGATACAGCATTGGATTGAATGCACTAGCCCTCTAATGCTGTTCAGGCTTTGAAGCATGTCTTCACAATGCTTGTGCTATACCGTTCATTTTCTGCGGAACCCTTTATGCGCCAGGATCAACTCGACGGGCTGGTGACATTCGTTTGCGTCGCTGAACATGCCAGCTTTTCGGCCGCCGCCGTGCGCCTGGGTGTGTCGCCGTCGGCGGTCAGCCAGGTCATTCGCAACCTGGAGCGGCGCCTGGGCGTTGCGTTGTTCAATCGCACCACCCGCAGTGTCAGCCTCACGGAAGCAGGTCTGGGCTTCCTGGCCAAGGTGCAACCGGCGGTCAGCGCCTTGGCGGCTGCGGCCCTGGAAGTCGGTGACAGCAGCGGCTCACCCTCAGGCTTGCTGCGTCTCAACGTGCCGCGCGCCGCGTACATGACCGTGCTGCAACCGGTGCTCGCGGCATTTCTGCAGGCGCACCCGCAGATTGACCTCGAACTGACGATGGAAAATGCCCTGGTGGACATCGTGCGCCTGGGCTATGACGCCGGTATCCGTTTTGGCGATTTCGTCGAGCAGGATATGGTCGCGGTCAAGGTCGGCCCCGCTCTGCGCATGCGTGTGATCGCATCACCGGCCTACCTGGCCCGGCACGACACACCGCAGCACCCCAGCGAATTGCTCCAGCACAACTGCATCACGTTTCGTGCGTCCAGCGGCGTGGTCGAGCGCTGGGACTTCGCCAGGGGCCTGGAAACCCTGCAACTGCCGGTGCGCGGGCGGATGATCGTCAACGACTCGTCGGCCCTGGTGCAAAGCGTGCTGGATGGCCTGGGCATCGGCTACATGATCAGCGGTCACATCGACCCCTTTATCGCCCGTGGTGAACTGGTCAGCCTGTTCGAGGACTGGTGCCCGGCCTTGCCCGGCTTCACCCTGTATTACTCCGATCGCCGTCGCGTGAGCCGCAAGCTGCGCGCACTGATCGACTTTCTGCGCGAGCCGTCCAGCCTCGCGCCGTCGCCACCACTGCAAGTACTTTAGTAAGTTTGCCTTCATAGCCTATGCGGGCTGGCGACGTTCTGTGCCGCACGGCGTGCTCCTAAGATGGTCCGTCCATCCTCAGGAGTTGTCCCATGGCCCAGACGCTGAATATCAATGGCACCCCGCACACCGTGGATGTCGATGACGACACGCCGCTGCTCTGGGTGTTGCGTGATGTGCTGGGCATGACCGGCACCAAATTCGGTTGCGGCATGGCCCTGTGCGGCGCCTGCACGGTGCAGATGAATGGCACGCCGATCCGCGCGTGCGTGATGCCGGTGAGTGCGTTGGCGGGGGCCAGCATCACCACCATCGAAGCCATCGGCGAAACCCCCGCCGGCCAGAAGATCCAGGCCGCCTGGCGCGACTTGGAAGTGGTGCAATGCGGCTACTGCCAGTCCGGGCAGATCATGTCCGCCTCGGCGTTGTTGGCCAGCAACCCGAACCCCAGTGACAGTGATATCGACAACGCCATGGCCGGCAACATCTGCCGCTGCGGCACCTACGTGCGCATCCGAGCGGCGATCAAGCAGGCGGCCAGCGCATGATCACACGACGTGGTTTTCTCAAGGTCAGTGCCGCCAGCGGCGGTGGTTTGCTGCTGAGCCTGAGTTTGCCCATGGGGCAGGTTGTTGCGGATGAAGCCGGGGTGTTTGCGCCGAATGCGTTTATCCGGATCGATCGCGACGGCCGGGTGACCTTCACCATCGCCCAGGTGGAAATGGGGCAGGGCACCTACACCTCGATCCCCGTGTTGATTGCCGAAGAGCTGGCAGTGCGCCTGGATCAGGTCACCCTCGAGCACGCCCCCGCGGATAACAAACGCTATGCCAACCCGTTGCTGGGTTTCCAGGTCACGGGCGGTTCCACCTCGGTACGCAGTGCCTGGACCCCTTTGCGTCAGGCCGGGGCCACTGCGCGCACCTTGCTGCTGGAGGCCGCCGCCTTGTACTGGAACGTGGCGCCAAGCCGTTGCAGCGCGCGCGAAGGCGTGGTCTATCACGCCGACAGCCAACGGCAACTGGCCTATGGCGAATTGGTGCAAAAGGCCGCGACCTTGCCGCTGCCGGACAAGGTCGAACTCAAGAGCGCCGAACACTTCCAACTGATCGGCCTGACCCGCCAGCGCACCGACTCGGCCAGCAAGGTCAACGGCACTGCCCGCTATGGCATCGATGCGCGGCCTGAGGGCTTCAAGGTGGCCGCGATCCTGACCTGCCCGGTAATCGGCGGCACCCTGGCCGGTGTCGATGACCACGCCGCGCTGTCGGTGAAGGGCGTGCTGCAGGTGTTGCGTACCGACACTGCCGTGGCCGTGGTGGCCGAGCACATGGGCGCTGCGCGCAAGGCCCTGGCGCTGCTGAGTGTGCAGTGGAACGAAGGCATCAATGGCCAGTTCTCCACGGCGCAGATGCTCGCGGACATCGAACAGGCCTCCCAGGCGGCGGGTGCGGTGGTGAAGACCGTGGGCAACGCCGAACAGGCGTTGGCCGGCGCCAGCAAGATCCTGGAGGCCGTGTACGAAGTGCCGTTTCTGGCGCATGCGTGCATGGAACCGGTGAACTGCACCGTGCATGTACGGCCCGATGGCTGCGACCTGTGGCTCGGCAGCCAGGTACCGGCGCGGGCCCAGGCGGTGGCGATGCAGCAGACGGGCCTGGCGGAAAACCAGGTGCAGGTACACAACCATTTGCTCGGCGGCGGCTTCGGTCGGCGCCTGGACGTGGACTTCGTGGCCCACGCCGTGGCCTTTGCCAAGCAAGTGACATTTCCCCTCAAAGTCATCTGGTCGCGTGAGGAAGACACCCGCCACAGCACCTTGCGCCCTTACCATTTCAACCACCTCAGCGCCGGGCTCGATGCCAGCGGCAAACCCACCGTGTGGACCCATAAAGTCACCGGCTCATCGATCCTCGCGCGCTGGTTGCCGGAGCGCTTCACCCATGGCATCGACGGTGATGCAATCCGCGACCCCAGCGGCCCCTATGACTTCGCCCATATCGGCGTGAACTACGTGCGCCACGAACCGCCCGCCGGCATTACCACGGGTTTCTGGCGGGGAGTGGGGCATACCCAGAATGTGTTTATGGTGGAAGGTTTCATCGACGAACTGGCCCATCTGGCCGGGCAGGATCCGATCGTCTATCGCCTGGCCCTGCTGGACAAACATCCGCGTGCGCGCAAGGTGCTGGAGGCCGTGGCGCAACACGCCCAATGGGGCACGTCGCTGGCGCCAGGACGTGGTCGGGGGGTGGCATTGACCTTTTGTTTTGGCACCTACGCGGCGCAGGTGGCAGAAGTCAGTGTGGAGGCGGGCCAGGTGCGGGTGCACAAGGTCACCTGCGTGGTGGACTGCGGCCGTGCCATCGTGCCCGACAGCGTGGTCGCGCAGATGCAGGGTGGGGCAATCTTCGGCCTGACGGCGGCGTTGTTCGGCAACATCACCTTCAAGGATGGGCGAGTGGAACAGGCCAATTTCGACAGCTACCGCCTGCTGCGGATGAATGAAGCGCCGCTGATCGACACGTACCTGCTGGACAGCGAGGAAACACCGGGCGGGATTGGCGAGGTGTCGACGGTGACGATTGCTCCGGCGGTGGTGAACGCGGTGTTTGCGGCGACGGGCAAGCGCGTGCGCCGGTTGCCTATTGTTGTGTGACTGATTCGAGCAGGGCTTTGTGGTGGGCAGGTTTGCCCGCTCACCACAGAAGCCCGTGCCTCAATGCATCTTGCTGTGGTCCATCCCATCTACGCCACGGGCCGGGGCCTTCACTTCAATCGCCTGCTTTTCGCCCTTGGCATTTTGTACGGTCAGGGTCAGCGGCACTTGGTCGCCTTCCTTGATCTGGCCGGTCAGGCCCATCAGCATTACGTGGTAGCCGTTGGGGTCGAGGGTCACGGCCTTGCCGGCGGGCAGGGCTACCGAGTCCACCGGGCCCATGCGCATGACGTCGTCCTTCATGCTCATTTCATGGATCTGCACGTCCTTGGCCACCGGCGAGGCCACGCTCAGCAGTTTGCTGTCAGTGTCGGCGGTGACGGTCATGAACGCGCCGCTCGACGGCTGGCCCGGCACGGTGGCGCGTACCCAGGCGTCGGTGACTTGCACCTGGGCACTGGCGTGGGCGGCGAGGCCCAGCAGGGTCATGCCGATGAGGGTGCGTTTGAGGTGTTGAACGGCAGTCATTAGCAGACCTCCATGACGGTGAGCAGGTCTTCTGCGCACTCTTTAGCGGTAAGGGATGCCTGCAGGCCCAGGCGCAGGTTGCCACGGGTGTCGAACACGAAACTGGTGGCGGTGTGGGACAGGGTGTAGGTGTCGCCGGCGGGGATCTTTTCATAAAAGATCCCGAATTCCTTGGCGGCCACGGCGATTTCTTCCGGGGTGCCGTACAGCGCTTCGAAGCTCGGATCGAAAGCCTTGACGTACTTGTCGAGAATCTCGGGGGTGTCGCGTTCCGGGTCCAGGGTGATGAACACCACCTGCATGATTTCGCCGTCGCGGCCCATCAGCTTCTTGGCCTGCGCAGCGCGCGCCAGGGTGGTCGGGCACACGGCCGGGCATTGGGTGAAACCGAAGAACACCACCGGCATCAGGCCACGGAACGAGCTCAAGGTGACGGTTTCGCCGTCAGTGTTCTTGAGCTTGAAGGTACGGCCCATGATCTTGTCGCTCAGGTCCTTGCCGTACTTGAAGTTCAGCTTGGGGCTGTAGTCACAGCCGCCCAGCAGGCTGCCCAGGCCCAGCAGGCCCATTCCGGTCAGCACTTTGCGGCGGGTGAATAAGGTACTCATCAACTGTGCATCCTGTGAAACGCCTGCATTGCTCTGGATCAATACGTCAGGCTTTGAGGGCGCCCAGTCTACCAACCCTGGGAAGTGCACGTAATCTGCGACGTTCTGCCACAGGGGCCTGCGACACTTCATCCTTGGGCGGCTCTGGTGGTAGAGTCGCCGCCATGAAATTGAGCCACCCCGACCGTTCCCTGATTGCCTGGGCCCTGTACTTCTGCGTGCTGATGAACCTGTTCGTCTGCGGTTTGGGGCATGGGCAGATGATGGGCCAGGAGTTGAATGGCATCGGCGGGGCGTTCTGTTCGGTGGACGGCAAGCCAGCGCCACTTTCCGACAAAGGGTTAGGCAGCCCGTCTTCCAGCAACATCTCGAACTACTTTGCTTGCCCGGTCTGCAACGCCTTGACGGTCACCCTGGTGTTTTTGGTCGGCCTGGCCTGGTTGCTCGGCCTGGGACAAACCCCGCGCCCGGCTCATGAGCGGCGCAACAAGGCGCCGCCGCGTTACTCCTGGCCGTCGGCCAACCCCCGCGCTTCCCCCGCATTCTGACGTATGCCTTGGGCCTCCCGTGATCGGGTGGCATTCCCTCGTCATGACTGTGAGTGCGTTTTATGAACCACCTGTTGCCCGCAGGCGCCAGCCGCCTGGTCAGCAAGGCGTCCCGCCGCCTGCACGCGGAACCGGCGCCGCCTGAATACCCGAGTAATTCCCGCAACTTCGTGCACCTGGATGCGCGGTTGTTGCCGTATTGGCACACCCTGTTCGATATCTGCCCGGCGCTGCTCAAGCTGGATCCGCCTGAAGGATTGAACCTGTTCCGCAGCTTTATGACCTGGGCTTATCGCCACCGGCCGCCACTGGATTGGACCTATCACCTGAATGTCTGCCGTTGGCTGCTGGGCTCGCCGTATCGGGCGCAGATCGACGACGAACCGATCGAGGCGTTCATGGCGGCGGCTGCCGCGCGCTGGGTCAATACGGACGCAAGCCAGGCCCAGGGAGTGGCCCTGGCCTGGCAGGCGTCACGGGTTGTCGATTGGAAAGACCCCCGCTTTTTCGGGGCCGAACCGCAGGCGTTACCGCCGTCTCCTTGGGATTTCGCCTGGTGCCCGTTAACGGCGCGCGGTGGTTTCAGTGGGTGGTTGTCGGTGCCTTGAGGTGCTGTCGGATCCATTGCTCGACGCCTGTCACCGCAATGCGCTGCCCGGCATTGAAGGTCACGGCGGGGTCCCAGGCCACGCCGTTGCCCTGGGCGAATACGGCGCGGTACTTCTTCAGGTTGTCGTCGGGGTCCTGGGCCAATTCTGCCAGCAACCTTGGCACCGACCAGGCTTCGCGCTGGAGTTGCAGGCCGAGGGTGGCGTCCACGGTGTCCGCCAATTGCCCATAAGTCAGGGTGTCGCCGGCGGTGAACACCACCTGATTGCTCAGCGAGGGTTCGGCCAGCACGATGCGTGCGGTCAACCGGCCGATATCTTCCGGTGTGGTGACTGTGACGGCGGTGCCCCAGTCGCCCAGGGCATGCACGCGGTTTTGCGCCAGGTCGACTACGCCAAATGACGGCTCGAACAGAAAACTGGTGAACATGCCGGTGGAGATGATCAGCCATTGCGTGGCCTGTTGCCCGCGCAGCAGGTCGCGCACATCCAGTTGTTCGTCGAACGTGTCTTGCGGGCTGCCGCGACCGATCACGTCGTAATCCACGCCGAATTGCCACGGCACATAGCGCTGCACGCCGCCTTCAATGGCCGCGCGTGCCAGCTTGCGTTGGGTGCCGGGGCCGGCGGCGAAACCGGTGCAGCAGATCACAGTGTGGAAAGGCGCAAACCGTTCGGCGAGCGCACCTTGGCTATCGTTCTGTAGATCACCGACGACCAGCTCTACACCGCGCTCACGCAGGGTGTTGGCCGCCGCCGAGTGCAGGCTGGCGGGGCGCAGCAATACAGCGATGCGTGTGGTGCGGGGCTCGGCCAGCTCGGCCAGTGCGTGCAACACGGCCATGCCCAGTTCGCCGGCACCGAGTACCAGGAGAGAAGAGGGGATCATAGGAGGCTCCGTCTGTGTGGAAAGTCGTGGCATGCTTGCAGAATTAATCGCTGCGCATAAGAAGGCACACCCGTGATACCGAGGCTCTTCCATGGATAACGACGAGATCATCCTCCGCTCGCAAGCCGCCTGCGACGCCCTCAGCGCCGACGACGACGGCCTCAAGCGCGAGGTGCTGACCCACGCGGGAAACCGTTGGTCCTTGGGCATCGTGCATGTGTTGGGGGTGAGCGGGCGCCTGCGTCACGCCGAGATCGGCCGGCGCATGCAGGGCGTGACCCAACGCATGCTGACCCGCACCTTGCGCCAGCTGGAACGTGACGGTTTAGTGCTGCGCCATGATTTTCGCGAAGTACCGCCGAGGGTCGAATACGAGCTGTCGAGCCTGGGCACGGAACTGCTGGTGCATATGATCCCGCTGTGGACCTGGGTGGTGGAGAAGGGCGATGAATTCCGCCGTGCGCGTGAGCGGTTTGACCACGCCTGATCAGGCAAACAGCCGCGCTTTGAGAAAGTCGATAAACACGCGCAGCTTGGGCGACGGGTGCCGACTCGATGGCCACATCATGCGAAAGCTGCCGCGCTCGGTGCAGTCGTGCAGCACCTGCACCAATTCGCCGCTTTCGAGCCATTCACGTATGGCAAAGTCAGGCAAGTAAGCGAGGCCAATGCCCTGGCGCGCAAAGCACACCCTGGCTTCAAGGTTGTTGCAGATCATCGCGGCGGGCAACTGCATGTCCAGCTCGACGCCGTCCTGGCGCAGCGGCCAGCGTTGCAACTTGCCGGTATTGGGGAAGCGGAACAGGATGCAGCTGTGCGCGGCCAGGTCACTGGGGTGCCCAGGCGTGCCTCGGCTGGCGAGGTAGGCAGGGGCTGCCACGACGATCATCCGGTAGTCCCCGACCAGTCGTGAACTCAAGCGCGAGTCCGGCGCTTCGCCGCTGCGCAGCACCGCGTCGTAGCCTTCTTCCACCACGTCCACGCGGCGGTCGGTGAAGCTCAGGTCCAACTCGACGTCGGGATAGTCCTTCTTGAAGTCGGCCAGTACCGGCAGAAACGGATGACCCACCAGCGGCAGGCTGACCTTGAGACGGCCACGGGGCGCCTGGCTGACCTGGGACAACTCCGCCTCGGCTTCCTCGATCTCCAGCAGGATGCGCCGGCTTCGCTCCAGGAACAGTTCGCCCTCGGCGGTCAGGGTCACGCTGCGCGTACTGCGGTGGAACAGTCGGACGCCCAGGCGCTCCTCCAGCCGCGCCACGCTTTTGCCGACCGCCGATGCGGTAATACCCAACACACGGCCTGCGCCGACAAAACTGTGGGTGTGGGCGACCTGCACAAAGGCATTCAGGGTGGTGAGGCTGTCCATCGATGCACCGATTGGCGACGGGAAGTGCCGCTACCCTAGCGCAATTGCCGGCATTGCGGAATGAAAGCTCCGTAGACACAGGAACTGCCCCCTACTTAATCCCGTGAAGCGCGGTTCTTATCCTTGCGCCAAATCCTTCACGAGAGACTTGAACATGACCGACATGATGCAGCGCTGGGAAATCCCGAGCTTTGGTCTTCACACCTTGCACCTGGCCCGCGTGCCGCGACCGGTCGCCAAGGCCGGGGAAGTGCTGGTGCGCATTGCGGCGGTATCGCTCAACTACCGTGATGCCGAAGTGGCGGAAAACGGCATGGGCGCCAGCCTGCAATTTCCCTTCACCCCGGCCTCGGACATGACGGGCACGGTAGTGGCGGTGGGCGAGGGCGTGCAACGCTTCAAAGTGGGCGACCAGGTGCTGTCGAGCTTCTTTGCCGGCTGGGTCGATGGCCAGCCATTGTCCTGGGCCGAGGCACCACCGCAAGGCGGTCCGATCCCCGGCATGCTCGCCGAATACGTGGCCACACCCGCCGAGTGGTGCGTCCTGGCGCCACGCTCGCTGAGCGCTGCCCAAGCCAGTACCTTGCCGGTGGCGGGGTTGACGGCCTGGATGGCCCTGGTTGAACTCGGCCACCTGCACGCCGGCCAGACCGTCGTGGTGCAAGGCACCGGTGGCGTGTCGCTGTTTGCCGTGCAGTTGGCGGCGGCCCACGGCGCCCGCGTGATCATCACCAGCAGCAGCGATAAAAAAATTGCGCGTGCCGTTGAGTTGGGCGCGACCCATGGCATCCACCGTGGGCGCGTGCCGGACTGGCACACCGCGGTGCTGGAGCTCACCGGCGGACGCGGCGCCGAGCATGTGCTGGAAATGGCCGGCGGCGACAACCTGGCGCGCTCACTGCAAGCGGTGGCCAACGGCGGGCGTATCTCGGTGATCGGCTTGCTGGAGAGTGACCAGTTGAGCGCGCCGCTGATGAGCCTGCTGGCCAAGCGCGCATCCATCGTCGGCGTGGCCGTGGGCCCGCGCCGCGCCCTTGAAGACCTGATCCGCATGGTGGATCGACACACCCTTGCCCCGGTGATCGACCACACCTACCGGTTTACCGAGGTGCCTCAAGCCTTCGCTCATTTGCAGCGTGGCGCTTTCGGCAAAGTGGTGATCGAGGTCAGCCCGTGATCTACCTCATTCTTGGGTTGTTCGGCCTGTACACGTTGGAATTTGGCGTGTTGGGCATTTTGCCGATGATCGTCGAGCGTTTCGGTATCAGCGTGTCCCAGGCGGGGTGGTTGATGGGCTTGTTTGCGTTGATCGTCGCGGTGCTGGGGCCGTTCCTGGTGTTGCTGGCCTCGCGGCTGGCGCGCAAGAAGATCCTGGTGGGGGCGTTGCTGGGCTTCTCGGTGTGCAGTGTGTTGTCGGCGTTTGCGCCGAACTTCGAAACGCTGATGGCGCTGCGCGTGATCCCGGCCATGCTGCACCCGGTGTTTTTTGCTGCGGCATTTTCCACGGCGGTCTCGCTGTACCCCAAGGAACGCGCTGCCCATGCCACGGCCCTGGCGGTAGTGGGTACCACCCTCGGGCTGGTGCTGGGCGTGCCGTTGACTACCTGGGTGGGTGCGCGTATTTCCTATGAAGCCTCGTTCTATTTTTGTGCACTGGCGACGGCAGTGGCGGCGTTGGGTGTGTTGATCAAACTGCCCGATCATGCGCGCGCGGCGCCGTTGAGTTTCGGCAAGCAACTGGCCGTGCTGCGCAGCCTCTCGGTGTGGCTGGCAATCATTGCCACCGTGCTGGTATTCAGCACGATGTTTTCGGTGTACAGCTACGCCGCCGAATACCTCAAGACCCAGGTTGGCATGGACGGCCAGACCATCAGCCTGATGCTGGTGATCTTTGGCATCGGCGGTGTGGTCGGTAATCTGCTGGTGGGGCGTTTGCTCAGTCGACACCTGGTGGTGACGGCCGTGGGGTATCCGGTGGTGTTGGCGGTGGCGTACCTGGTGTTGTATGGGTTTGGCAGCCTGTCGTGGGGGTCGATGAGTGTGATCGTGTTGCTCTGGGGCGCGGCGCATACCTGCGGCCTGGTCGTCACGCAAGTCTGGCTCACGTCTTCGGCACCCCAGGCGCATGAGTTCGCGACCAGCCTTTACGTGTCGTCGGCAAATGCCGGCGTGGTGATCGGCGCGTCCATGGGCGGGCTGTTCATCAATGCCTTCGGCACCACCGGGGTGATTGGCTGCGGGTTGGTCTTTGCCGGGTTGTCGCTGCTGGTGATTGCCTGGAAGGCCCTGGCATTCGGCGATGCCAAGGGCCTGCCTGCACGGGCGTGATCAGCGCAAGGTATACCCGCCGTCCACTACCCAGTCCTGGCCGAATACGCTGCGTGCGCCTTGGCTCAGCTGGAACAGGATCACATCGGCCACCGCGCCGGGTTCCAGGAACTGCCCGTCGAGCAGCCGTGCGTTGACGGTCTTCGCCACGGAGCCGAGTGACTCGTCATTGAGCCCCAGCGTGCTCCAGATCGGGGTGGCGGTCGGGCCGGGCGAGACCATGTTCAGCCGAATGCCGTGGGGCGCCAGCTCCACCGCAAGGGTGCGAACCTGGGCCCGCAGCGCGGCTTTTGAGGCAATGTAGGCGGCCAATCCGGGGAAGGTCACCCGCTCCAGGAACGTCCCGATGAACACGACCGACGCCTGCGCTGCCAACTGCCCGCGCAGGCTGCCCAGGGTGTTCAGCGCGCCGGCCCCGTTGACCGCCCATTGTCGGTCAAACGCCGCCAGGTCGAGCCCGTCGGCCAGCTGTGCAATCCCCGCGTTTGGCACCAGGCAATCCACCGGGCCGATCGATGCTGCCAATTGCGCCAGGCGTGCCAGGTCGGCAGCCTCGGTGACATCGCCGCTGAGCCACGACAACTGCTCGCTAAACGTCTCGGCCAGCTCGCCGAGCCCACCCCATTGACGCGACATCGCCACCACCTTCGCACCGCGTTCGAGCAGGCGCTGGGTCACGGCCAGGCCGATACCGGAACTGGCGCCGGTGACGACGGCAAGGCGTTGGTTGAATTCATTGCTCATGGTGATCTCTCTGTGGGTGTCGAAGATTCACTTCACACCCATCAGGAATCATGCCAGCTAATAACTGTAAATAAATCAATTGGATAGTGAGTTCCAGGTCATTTTGACCACAACGTTTTGTAGTCGCAATGACGAGCTGTAGTCGTTATGACTCGACGACGCTGAGCGGTGCGCGGGTTTTCAGCACGGCCTTATGGTCAGCGAGCACTTCCGGCAGGGAACTGCGCAGGTATTCCACCCAGGTCTTGATCTTGGCATCCAGGTAATGCCGGGAAGGGTAGATGGCGTACAGGCTGAGTTCTTCCAGGCGGTAGTCGGGCAGTACGCGGACCAGGCTGCCGCTGCGCAGTCCCTTGATCGCGGCGTGCACCGGCAGAATGCCGATACCCATGTCATTGCTGATCGCGGTTTTCATCGCGTCGACCGAGTCCACCAGGAACGGCGAGTGGGTGATGATGACGTTTTCCTTGCCGTTGGGACCGTCGAACGTCCAGTCCTCCAGGGGGATCACGGGGCTGACCAGGCGCAGGCAGGCGTGGTCGAGCAGGTCCTTGGGAACTTGCGCGATACCGTGGTTTTTCACGTAGGAAGGCGATGCGCAGACGATGCTGTAGGTCGTCCCGAGTTTTTGCGAAACATGGCTGGAGTCCGGCAAGTCGATGGCCAGCACGATGGACACGTCGAAACCCTCGTGCACCAGGTCGGGCGTACGGTTGCTCATGCTCAGGTTGAAGGTCACGTCCGGGTAGTGTTGGCGGTAACGGGCAATGGCGTCCACGACGTAATGCTGGCCGATGCCCGTCATCGAATGCACCTTGAGCTGGCCGATAGGACGGGTGTGGGCATCGCCGGCTTCCACTTCGGCTTCTTCGATCGAATGCAGGATCTGCTCGCACCGCAGCAGGTAGCGTTGCCCTGATTCGGTGAGGGCAATGCGGCGCGTGGTGCGATTGAACAGGCGCGTGCGCAGGTGGGCCTCCAGGTTGGAGATGGAGCGCGAAACGTGGGTGGTGTTGGTCTTCAGGCGCAAGGCCGCGCTGGTGAAACTGCCGGCTTCGGCGACGCAACGGAAGATGCGCATGTTCTGCAGAATGTCCATCGGGGCTTACCAGGGATGACGAGTTTTTCCAGTGTGACATGAAGACGCTGGGCGCTGTAAACGCTATTTATTGTGGAGTTTTGCGTAACAGTCATTCACGTTCTGGATGACTTACCGACCCTGGCACAACTGCCTAAAGTCGCCGGCCTTGTGTGCCAGCCAGCTTGTCGGGAGTCGTCTTTTCGTGCCATCACTCACTGAGTTTCCGCGCTGGCTCACAGCGCTGCCCTGGCGTCGGGGTTTCCTGGAATGGGCGCGCACCGATGGGGTGATGTGGGTCTACCTGTTCAAGGTGCTGATCGCGTCGTACCTCGCGTTGTGGCTGGCGATGCGCCTGGAATTGCCACAGCCCAGCACCGCGATTACCACGGTGTTTATCGTGATGCAGCCGTTCAGCGGGCATGTCCTGGCCAAGAGCGTTTATCGCGTAATCGGCACCTTGGTGGGGTCGGCGTTCATGGTGCTGTTGATGGCCCTGTTTGCCCAAAGCACCGAGCTGTTCCTGACTGGCCTGGCATTGTGGGTGGGCGTGTGTTCGTGTGGCGCGGCGCGCAATCGTCACTTTCGTGCCTACGGGTTTGTGCTGGCGGGGTACACGGCGGTCATGGTCGGCTTGCCGGTGGTGGGGCACCCGGAACAGGTGTTCATGGCAGCGGTCTGGCGTGTGCTGGAAATTACCCTCGGCGTGCTGTGCGCCACCCTGGTCAGCGCAACGCTGTTGCCCAATACGGCAGGCGCCGCCCTGCGCAATACCCTCTATCAACGCTTCGGCCGCTTCGCCGCATTTGTGCTGAGCGGGCTGCGCGGCAGCCACGACCAGGCGGCATTCGAGGCCACCAACCTGCGCTTCATTGCCGAAGCAGTGGGCCTGGAAGGGTTACGCAGCGTCAGCGTGTTCGAAGACCCTGCACTGCGCAGACGCAAGGGCCGGCTTGATCGCCTCAATGTCGAGTTCATGGCCATCACCACACGCTTCAACGCGCTGCATCAGTTGCTGGACCGCTTGCAGGTGCGCGGTGCCACGGCAGTGCTGAACGCCGTCGACCCAGGCCTGGTTGCGTTGGTCAAGGTGCTGGAGCCGTTCGCTGGCCAGGTGCTGACGGACCTGGATGCGGCGCACCTGTCGGCACGGCTGCAACGCTACACGCAGGGGTTGCCGATGCAGATCCGCCACCTGCGCGCCGAGCTGTTGCGCGCCCATCCCCACGCCGACGATTGGCTGGACTTTCACACGGCGTGCGAGCTGCTCTATCGCTTCGCCGACGAGTTGCACCGCTACGCCCAGACCCATGCATCCCTGGCCGACCATCAGCCCGTGCGTGAGCGCTTGGCCGAGCCCTTCCAACCCCAGACCAATTGGCTGGCGGCGCTTGCGGCAGGCCTGCGTGCAGCGCTGGTATTGCTGGTGTTGTGTGCCCTGTGGATCGCCACCGCCTGGCCCAGCGGCGCGGCGATGAGCCTGGTGTCTGCACTGACGGTGGGGCTGTCGGCGTTCTCCACCAACCCCCGGCGGATGTCATTCCAGATTGCCTGCGGGACGCTGGCAGCGGCGGTGATCGGCATTTTCGAAGTGTTCTTCGTCTACCCGCAGATCGATGGGTTCCCCTTGCTGTGCCTGGTGATTGCGCCGGTGATCATGCTCGGTTCGTTTCTGCTGGCCAAGCCGCAATGGGCGGGCTACGGCCTGGGCATGCTGGTGTTTTTCGGCACCAGTTCGATACCCGGCAACCCCACGCTCTACAACCCTTATGGCCTGATCAACGACTACCTCGCCATGGTGTTTGGCATGCTGGTGTGCGCGGCAGCCGGGGCGATCATCCTGCCGCCCAACAGCCCGTGGTTGTGGCGTCGTCTGGAACAGGACCTGCGCCGTCGCGTTGTGTTCGCTATCAACGCGCCTTTGCCGGCGCTGGGCTCAGGCTTCGAAAGCGGCACGCGTGATCTCTTGAACCAGGCCCATGGCTTGTCGGCCGGCCAGCCCCAGGTGCAACACCGCCTGCTGCGCTGGACCTTTGTGGTGCTGGACGTGGGCCACGCGATTATCGAGCTGCGCCGCGAACAGGCGCAGCTGCCGACGCTGGCCTGCTACGCCGAGTCTACTGCCTGGCGCCAAGCGGTACGCGCCATGGGGCGGGCGTTGGTTCGCCTGTTCCTGAAACCGGAGCATAAGCCATGGCAGCGTGCATTGGCCGCGGTGGAACAGGCGATCGAGTGTGTGCAGCACAGCGAAGAACCCTTCGAGGCGCACTTCGAAACCTCGGCGTTGCGCCGGGTGGAAAGCTATCTGCATTTCATCCGCACCTCGCTGCTGGATACACGCTCGCCGTTCGCCGGATTGTTACCCAAACTGAAAAAGTGATTGGCAGTATTGCCGGCTTTTTCCCTGTGCCCCAACCCTATACCGTGCGCGCTCCCGCTGAATGCCGCAGCACCTGGCCGACAAAAAAACAGGGCGCCGGCGGGATCGCCTCAATCACTTCTCGGAGCCTTCATGAACCACAAGACTTGCCTGGCGCTCGCCGTCTCCCTCGGCGCCGCGCAGCAGGCGGCTGCGTCAGGTTTTATCGACGACAGCAAAGCCAGCCTCGACCTGCGCAATTTCTATTACAACCAGGACACCCGCAACGCCAAGGCCGCCTCGGACAAGGAGTGGGGCCAGGCCTTCATGTTCAATTACCAGTCGGGTTTCACCGAGGGCACGGTCGGCCTGGGCGTGGATCTGCAAGAGTGGTACGGCCTGCGCCTGGACGCTTCGGGCCGGGCGGGCAAGGCCGGCGCAGACAACACCCCCGGCAGCGTCTTCCCGCTGGACGATGGCAAGGCCGCCCATGACTTCAGCAAGACCGGCGTCACCGGCAAGATGCGGATCGCCCAGACCCAACTCAAGGCCGGCAGCCTGATGCCCAAGCTGCCCATCCTGACCACCGAAGACGGTCGCCTGTTGCCCCAGACCTTCCGGGGGTATCAAGTGGAGTCCAAGGACTTCAAGGACGTCAACCTGATCGCTGGCAAAATCGAGCAGGTGATGGACCGTAACTCCAGTAATGGCCAAGGGCTGTCGATTGCCGGTGCCAACGACCCCATCAAAGGTAAGGCGAGCAACCAGTTCTATTACGGCGGCGTGGACTACGCCGTCAGCAAGCAGTTGCAGGTGCAGTACTACTACGCGAGCCTCGAGAATTTCTACCAGCAGCATTTCCTCGGATTGGTGCACAACTGGCAACTGCCGGTGGGCCAACTCAAGAGCGACCTGCGGTATTTCTACAGCACCGCCGACGGCAAGAATGGCAGCGCTGCCGGGCGCGGCGAAGGTTATGTCAGCTCGGGTTACTACGGGCCGGGCGTCAATGCGGGCAAGGTCGACAACCGCCTGTGGAGCGCGATGTTCACCTATGCCTTGAGCGGGCACTCGCTGAGCCTCGGCTACCAGAAAACCAGCGGGCAAAGTGACTTCCCGCACATCAACCAGGGCCAGGGCCGCTCCCTGTACCTGATCACCAATTCCCAGTCGCTGAAGTTCGTGAATGCAGGCGAGCAGGCCACCGTCGGCAGCTACGCCTATGACTTTGCCAGCCTTGGCGTGCCGGGGCTGCGCTCCAGCGTGACTTACCTGCACGGCAGCCATCTCCGCACCGCGAGTCGCGACAACCGTGAATGGGAGCGCGACTTGCGCCTGGATTACGTGATCCCCACCGGCACGTTGAAAGGCCTGGGATTTACCTGGCGCAGCGCAGTACTACGCGGTAACGACACGGCCGACAAGGACGAGACACGGTTGATTGTCAGCTACAGCATCCCGTTGCTCTAGCGCAGTGGAGTAGGCAAAAAGCGTGGGATTGGACCTGGGTTTTCCGCGGGCCAGCCCGTAGGGTCGCGAGGGAAAATCTATGAGTAAGGACGTTGCCATGTCACACGTACACAAGCTCAGCCACACCCGGCTCGAATGGCTCTGGCTGCTGCCATTCGCTGCCGTGCTCTATTACCCCTGGGCGCTGCAATGGAGCAACCAGGCCCATGTTGCCGAGGCTGGCGCGCCGGTGACGCTGGCGTTGATGTTGAGTGCCTATGCGGTGCCGGTGCTGGCGCTCTACTGCGTCTTCGTCACAGGCATGCAGCCGGTGATGACGGCACGCCTGGTACTTGCCCGGCGCCTGGCCTGCCTGGCCGTAGCCGCGCCGCCGGCCTACACGCTGATGGGCGTGTTGTTGTACCTGATGAAGATCAATGGCCATGACCTCTGGGTGTGGAGCGGCCTGTGGCTGGCGTTGATCGCCTACTTCTCGATGGTGTCGAGCACATTGCCGAGCATTGACTTCAGTCGGCACGCGCGCACCTACGTCAAGCTGCGGGTTGCCCATGGCATTGCGTCGGTGGCGATCCTGTTGGTGTTCCTGGCGCCACATCTGTTCAACCATTTGTTCGGCGTGCTGGGCAGCGATGCGCATCGGGCGGTGATGGAGGTGTTGCGCGGGGTCTACCGCAACGGCTGGCTGGAGCCGATCATCATTGTCACGTTCTTCTTCCAGATACTCAGCGGCCTGGTGCTGATCCGCCCCAGGACCCAGCAGCGCGCCGATCTGCTGGACGCCTTGCAGACGGCATCCGGCGCGTACCTGGCGCTGTTTATCGCCTCCCATATCAACTCAGTATTCACCCTGGCACGCTACTTTGGCACCGACACCGATTACGCCTGGGCCGTGGCCGAACCGGTGGGCTTGCTGGCCGATGCCTGGAGTATCCGCCTGGTGCCGCATTACTCCCTGGCGGTGTTCCTGCTGATCGCACACCTGGCCTGCGGTTTGCGCGGGGTACTGCGCAACCATGGGGTGAGCGAAACACGTTGCGCGACCTTGACGTGGACGGTGATCGGGATCGGTGCGCTGGTGACACTGGTTATCACCGCCGGCATGCTCGGCGTGCGCGTTTAGCTTGACTGGCATCCAACACAGCCTAAACAGCACGTACATCCAATTTTCCGCACTCCCAATCCCTGCAAACTCCCTCATCGCTGAAACATCAAGGCAGAGGGACACCCCATGGACCCAGCTACACAACCAGGCTCCGACGAAGTCGTCACCCTGGTGGTCAAACACCTGATCAAACCAGGCCGAGAAGCCGACTACGAAGCCTGGTTGCGCCGCATCGTACGCATCGCCGGCGCACGCCCAGGCCACCTGGGCGTCGATGTGGTACGCGGCAAGCAAGGCAACCTGGCGCTGTTCACCTGCGTATTACGCTACCGCTCCACAGAAGACCTCGAAACCTGGCTCGACTCCCCCGAACGCAAAACCCTGGTCGCCGAAGCCTCCCCCATGCTCGCCGACGGCGACAACACCGAAATCGGTGCGGTCAACGAATTCTGGTTCAACCCCGAAACCGAAAACGCTGCCAAGCCGCCACGCTGGAAACAGGCGGTGGTCACCCTGTTCGTGATCCTGCCGCTGACCCTGCTGGTGCCAATCATCTGGGGCCCGGTGTTGCGTCTGCACCCGTTCCTTTCCAATTACGTGGTCGCCACCTTCCTGATCACCCTGACCATCGTGCTGCTGGTGGTCTACCTGTTGATGCCGGCGGCCACCCGCCTGTTCGCTCCCTGGCTTGAAGCCTCTGTAAAGGAAACCCTATGAACGCCGATCTGATTCTGTTCAATGGCCAGTTCCACACCGTGGACCGTGAAAATCCGCGTGCCACGGCCGTTGCCATTCACCAGGGGCGATTCGTCGCCGTGGGCACCGACGGTGAAGCCATGGCCCTGCGCGGCAGTGGCACCCAGGTCATCGACCTCAAGGGCCGCACAGTGATCCCCGGCCTCAACGACTCGCACTTGCACCTGATCCGTGGCGGGCTGAACTACAACCTCGAACTGCGCTGGGAAGGCGTGCCGTCCCTGGCCGATGCCTTGCGCATGCTCAAGGACCAGGCGGACCGCACGCCGACGCCGCAATGGGTCCGCGTGGTCGGTGGCTGGAACGAGTTCCAGTTCGCCGAAAAGCGCATGCCGACCCTGGACGAACTCAACCAGGCGGCGCCGGACACCCCGGTGTTCGTGCTGCACCTGTACGACCGCGCCTTGCTCAACCGCGCCGCGCTGCGCGTGGCCGGCTACACCAAGGACACGCCGAACCCGCCGGGCGGCGAGATTGTGCGCGATAGCAACGGCAATCCCACCGGCATGCTGGTGGCGCGTCCCAACGCGATGATCCTGTATTCGACCCTGGCCAAGGGCCCGAAACTGCCGCTGGAGTACCAGGTCAACTCGACTCGCCAATTCATGCGTGAACTCAATCGCCTGGGCCTGACCAGTGCCATCGATGCCGGCGGTGGTTTCCAGAACTACCCCGATGACTACGCGGTGATCGAGCAACTGGCCAAGGACGAACAGTTGACGGTGCGCATCGCCTACAACCTGTTCACCCAGAAGCCCAAGGAAGAACTCAGCGATTTCAAGAACTGGACCGGCAGCGTCACCCTACACCAGGGCGATGACTACCTGCGCCACAACGGCGCGGGCGAGATGCTGGTGTTCTCGGCGGCCGACTTCGAGGACTTTTTGGAGCCGCGTCCGGACCTGCCGTTGACCATGGAGCAGGAACTCGAACCGGTGGTACGCCATCTGGTGGAGCAGCGCTGGCCGTTCCGTTTGCACGCGACCTATGACGAGTCCATCTCGCGCATGCTCGACGTGTTCGAGAAGGTCAACCGCGACATTCCGTTCAATGGCTTGCCGTGGTTCTTCGACCACGCTGAAACCATCACGCCGAAAAATATCGAGCGGGTGCGCGCCCTCGGCGGCGGTATTGCGATCCAGGACCGCATGGCGTTCCAGGGCGAGTACTTCGTCGAGCGTTACGGCGCCAAGGCGGCCGAAGCCACGCCCCCGATCAAGCGCATGCTTGCCGAAGGCGTGCCGGTCGGCGCGGGCACCGATGCGACGCGGGTGTCGAGCTACAACCCGTGGACTTCGCTGTACTGGATGGTCAGCGGTCGCACCGTTGGCGGCCTGGAGCTGCACGCCGAAGGCCTGCCGCGCCTCACTGCGTTGGAACTGTTCACCCATGGCAGCGCCTGGTTCTCGTCCGAGCAGGGCAAGAAGGGCCAGATCAAGGTTGGCCAACTGGCGGACGTGGCCGCGTTGTCAGCGGACTTCTTCAGTGTCGATGAAGAAGCGATCAAGTGGATTGAATCGGTGCTCACCGTGGTTGGCGGCAAGGTGGTCTACGGCGCCGGTGACTTCGAAGATTTCGCACCGCCCCGCGTGCCGGTGCTGCCGGACTGGTCGCCGGTGGTCAAGGTGCCGGGTCACTGGCGCCCAAGCTCGCCGTTGCAGGCTCAGGTTCACCAATGCAGCGGCCCGTGCGGCGTGCACTCCCACAGCCATGAAAAGGCGCGGCTTTCCAGCGTGCCGGTCAGCGACTTCCAGGGGTTCTGGGGTGCGTTTGGCTGTTCGTGCTTTGCTTTCTGATTTCCCATCCCCGTAAGGAGTTTAACCATGGCTAGCCCTCGTTTGAACAAAGATGACGCCGTTGTACTGTTGGTCGACCACCAGACTGGCCTGATCTCCCTGGTGCAGGATTTCTCGCCCAACGAATTCAAGAACAACGTCCTGGCCCTGGCCGATGTGGCGAAGTTCTTCAACCTGCCGACCATCCTCACCACCAGCTTCGAAAGCGGCCCCAACGGCCCACTGGTACCAGAGCTGAAAGAACTGTTCCCGGACGCGCCATACATCGCCCGTCCTGGCCAGATCAACGCCTGGGACAACGAAGATTTCGTCAAGGCCGTCAAGGCCACCGGCCGCAAGCAGATCATCATCGCCGGTGTGGTGACCGATGTGTGCGTGGCGTTCCCGACCCTGTGTGCGCTGGAGGAAGGCTTTGAAGTGTTCGTGGTCACCGATGCGTCGGGCACCTTCAACGAAACCGTGCAACAGGCGGCCTGGGCACGCATGACCGCCGCCGGGGCACAACTGGTGAACTGGTTCGCGGTTGCCTGCGAATTGCAGCGCGACTGGCGCAACGACATGGAAGGCCTGGCCAACCTGCTGTCGCCGCGCATTCCCAACTACCGCAACCTGATGAACAGCTACTCGGCGTTTACCAAGTAACCCACCCGAAAAACACCGCAAAACCCTGTGGGAGCCGGGCTTGCCCGCGATGGCGGTGTGTCAGTCGACAGAAATGTTGGCTGGTACACCGCTATCGCAGGCAAGCCAGCTCCCACATTTTGCTTTGTGGTGTTGCGACTAACCGGTTATAAAACAGCCCATCGTCCACCGAGAAGCGACAATGAACCCCTTCGAAGACATGCGCCTGTTCTGCCAGGTCATGGAATCCGGCAGTTTCACTGCCGCCGCCGAGCAACTGGGCCTGTCCAAGCAGTTCGTCAGCCGCCGCCTGATCCAGCTGGAAGACCGCCTCGGCGTGCGTCTGCTCAACCGCTCCACGCGGCGTCTTGATGTCACCCCACTCGGCCAGAGTTACTACGAGTCCGCCTTGCGCCTGCTCGGTGAAGTCGAGCAAGTGGAGCAGGGCATCGCCGGGCAGAACAGCGAGCCCCGTGGCACCCTCCGCCTCAGCGCGCCGTTGTCGTTTGCCATGGCCCACCTGGGCTGCCTGTTGCCGTTGTTCCTGCAGCGCCACCCCCAAGTCTCGGTAGAGGTCGACTTGAGCGACCGTCCCGTGGACCTGATCGGCGAAGGCTACGACCTGGTGCTGCGCATCGGCACCCTGGAAGATTCCACCTTGATTGCCCGGCGTATCGCCAGCATCCCTCGGGTGTACTGTGCCAGCCCCGACTACCTGGCCCTGCGCGGTACGCCGCAAAAACCGGAAGACCTCTCTGACCACGACTGCCTGCCCTACGGCCATGGCCGCCAGGTGCAATGGCGCTTCAAGGGCAAATTGCAGGCGCTGAATGTGAGCGGGCGTATGCGCGTGAACAACGGCGACTTGCTGCGCGACACCGCCATCGCCGGCTTGGGTGTGACCTACCTGCCGACGTTTATCGTCGGCGATGCCTTGAAGGATGGCAGCCTGGTCACCGTCCTCGACGAGTTCGCCCCCGAAGCGCTGACATTGTCGGCGGTGTACCCGCAACACCGGCAAAGCTCGCGGCCGGTGCAGGCGCTGGTGGAGTTCCTGCGTGAACGCCTGGCTAGCGGCTGTTGAACAGCTGGCGGATCAGGTTGGGCGTGCTGCCGGTCCAGCGCTTGAATGAGCGGCGAAAGTTCGCCGCGTCGTTGAAGTTTAGGTACGCCGCCACTTCGTCATTGCTGTAGCCCTTGACCTGATACAGGTGCAGCGCCACTTGCTTGCGCACACGGTCGACCTGCTGCTGAAAACCGGTGTCGTGCTTATGCAGCTTGCGCTTGAGGGTCGCGGGGCTCATGGCGAAGGCGTGCGCGGCCTGTTCCAGGCTCGGCGGCTGACGCACCTGATCGCGCAGGTAGTCGTAGAGACAATCCAGAAAACTGCCGGTGAAACCCAGCTGTTCGATCTGCTCGCGCGCTTGTTGGCGCGCCACCTGGCCGGCGGTGGCCGAGGCGCCCGGCCAGGCACGGGTGAGGTATTGGCGGGGGATGCTCAGCATGTCCAGCGGTCGCTCGAAACGCGTGTCTTCCCCCAAGTTCACCCAGTATTGCTCGACATAGCGCGGCTCGGCATGGCTGAAGCTGGCCGTCCATGGCAGGCGCTCGCCACTGAGCCATTGGCTCATGGCAACCAGTGAGGTCATGCTGGCTTCCAGCAAGAAGCGCCAGTGTTCACCGGCACCGCAACTGTCCAGCCAGTACAGGTAGGCGTGGTGCTCATCCAGTTCCAGTTGCAGCGTCACCAACGGGCTGAGCAGCACCTGTTGCTGGATCAGGATGTCGAGTGCCTGGTGCAGGTTCTGCGCATGGCCCAACGCGTGACTGGCGGCGCCGTAATAGCCGGGCAACAGGCGTTGGCCAAACAGGAAGCTGCTGTCGTCGGCGTCGAGCAGTTTGCGGCTGTTGCCGATCAAACCGAGGAACTGCTGCGGACTCAGCCGCGCCGTGCCGGCCAGGATGTCTTCGTGGAACAAGCCGGTGCCGCGCAGCAGGCGGTGGCTGTCGATGTCCCGGGACAGGGCCAGGTCGATCAGCGTGGCGGGTTGGTAGTGCCCGGGGATGAAGCGACTGTCCGCTTCATACCAACTGGTCTTGACGGCCATCTCAGGCACTTTTCGCCAGGGGTTGCTTGGCCCTGGCCAGGGCCAGGTTGAGGCGCTTGAGCAAGTCGTGGGGCGGCTCGTCCAGGGCCATGACCACGGCGATGGTCGCCGCCAGTTGCAGGCGCTCACCGTGCAGCCGGGTCTTGTGGGCCAGGCCGCGCACGGCCTGCTGCAACTCCAGCGCCAGCTCCTTGGCCTGGCGCTCGCCGGTGTTGGGCAACAGCACCACAAACCGGTCACCCGCCAGGCGGCACAGCAGGTCCTGGCGGCGCAGGTTGAGCAACAGCAAATGGCTGAGCGCCTGCAACACCGCATCGCCTTCGGCATGCCCGTAGGCCTGGTTGATGGCGGCGAAGTTGTCCAGATCCAGGGCCAGCAACGACAGCGGCTGTTGCTGCGCGTGGCTGTCGTGCAGGCTGTCGGCCAACTGGCGCTTGAGGTAGTCGGCACCGGCCAGCGGCGTGAGTTTGTCGAACAGCCGGTGTTCGCGGAACAACCGCTCGCGCTTTTCCATCTGCGCGCTGATCGCCAGTTGTTCGCGGTGCCAGTGGTAGATGCCGATGGTCAGCAGGATCATGCCCACCGGCATCGGCCCGGACTCCAGCCAGTGATCCCAGGTGATGCTGTCGGGCAGGCGGATGAACTCATCGAGGCTGTCGATCCACCAGGAGAAAAATATGCACGACAGGCCCAGCGCCAGGTAGTTGGTGACGCGCCCGGCGGGGCGGCTTTTCAGCACCAGGCCCAGCCACACCAACGCCAACAGCGCGGAGCCGCCTTCGCCGAAGATATCCAGCCACACCCATTCGCTGAAGCTCTTGAGCTCCCCACAGGCCAGGTGCAGGATCAGCCCGAGGTTGGCGGCGATCAGCAGCAGGGAGAGTTTCCAGCGGTGGGGTTTGAGCACGGAAAACATGGCCGCGAGTCCTTGGGCAAAAAAGCGATGGGCGCCAGCACAGCAGATGGATGTGACGGTTGCGTGACGGTGGGGAGGGGTCGAATCAGCTCATGGCATACACACATTTTTTCTCCTGACACAGATCCAATCTGGGAGCTGCCTTGATGTGGTGAGTGGGGCTTGCCCCCCGACGGATTCACCGCCGGCCCAAGGGGCTGCTTCGCAGCCCAGCGCAGGACAAGCCTGCTCACCACATCAAGCCCGCTCCCACATTTTGATCGAGGTCATTTCAGCTCATTTGCTCGCCGGAACAAGCTAAAAACCGCGATTTACGTGGCTTTGCGCCAACCCCTGTCACAGAACCGTCATCCCCCACCCCTAGCGTGCCCTCCCAGTTGCCGGGCCTCTTGCCTGGCGCCAATGGATTCTAGGGGAGGATTGCATGTACAAGCGCACCGGGCTCGTCGGCTTCACGCTTACTGCCTTGGCCCTGGCGATGGCCAGCGAGCGGCTTTGGGCGGCCGAAGTGGCCAACACCGAGCACGTCGAAGTGGTCGGCCAGGCGGCAGCCATTGATCAGGCGCTCAAGGAGCAACGCAGCGCCGACAGCATCAAGAGCGTGGTGCATGCCGACGGCGTGGCCCAGTTGCCGGATGAAAACGTCGCGGAAGCGGCGCAGCGTCTGCCGGGTATCAGCGTGGAGCGCGACCAGGGCGAAGGGCGTTTTGTCAGCGTGCGCGGCCTCGGTCCGGACCTCAACAGCGTGACCATCAACGGCACCCTGGTGCCCGCCCCGGAAAGCGCACGCCGCGCGGTGGCCCTCGATGTGCTGCCTTCGGAGCTGGTGCAGTCGCTGTCGGTGATCAAGACCCTCACCCCGGACATGGACGCCAACTCCCTGGGCGGCACCGTTGATGTGCAAAGCCTGTCGGCGTTCGACCACAAGGGCCTGTTCTACACCGGCAGCACCGAGGCCAGCTACGACAAGAACACAAGCCAGACCAGCCCCAAATTTTCCGGCGCCGCCAGTAACCGTTTCAGCCTCGGCGACGGTATCGACAATTTCGGCGTGGCCGCCGCGCTGAGTTGGCAGAAGCGTGACTTCGGCTCGGACAACGTCGAAACCGGCGGCGCCTGGGATTTCACCAATGGTGCCAAGCTCAATGAATTCGAGCAACGCGACTACGACATCAGCCGCGAACGTGCCGGTGGCGGCCTGAACTTCGACTACAAGCCCGATGACCTCAGCAGCTACTACCTGCGCACCCTCTACAGCCGCTACAAAGACACCGAGACCCGCAACGCCACCAGCCTCGAATTTGCCGACCCGCTGGCCGCCGGCGAACTGGGCGATGCCGAGGCCAAGCGCAAGCTGAAGAACCGCGAAGAAACCCAGGAGATCCAGTCCTACGTATTCGGCGGCGAGCGCATGCTCGGCCTGTGGACCCTGAGCGGCCAGGCCGGCTACAGCCAGTCCAGCGAAGACAGCCCGGCGCACATCGCCGGTGCCACCTTCGACGGCGGCGACTTTGCCAACAGCGGCTTCTATGACAAGGACAAACCCCGCCCGATCATCGGCAGCGGCTTCTACGACCCGCGCAACTTCACCCTCGACAAGGTCGACTGGGAAAAACAGAACACTAAAGACACCGAGAAAAACCTGCGCCTGGACCTGGCCCGCGACTACGACCTGAGCGGCTATGCCTCTCAGGTGAAGTTCGGCGGCAAGGTCAGTCGTCGCAACAAGGACAACGACCTGGAGGCCTGGGTCTACAAAGACTTCGACACCCTCGGTTTTACCGCCGATCAGCTCAACCTCAGCCAGTTCCAGAAAGGCAATGTCGACTATCGCCTGGGCAACTACGGGCCGGGCATCAGCCCCAGCAGCATCAAGCAGCTGATCGGCAGCCTCAACGCTGCGGACTTCTATGACGAAACCGAATCCCGGGTCAACGACTTCACCATCCGCGAAGACATCAACGCCGGCTACCTGATGAACACCGTTGATATCGACGACTGGCGTTTCATCGCCGGCCTGCGTTACGAGGGCACCGAGTTCGAAGCCAAGGGTACTGGCGCCACCGATGGTGTGTTCACGCCTACCGAGACCAAGCGCCGCTATCACCACTGGCTGCCGGGCCTGCATGCGCGCTACCAGATCGACAAGAACACCCAGGTGCGTGCGGCCTGGACCAAATCGGTGGTGCGCCCGACCTTCGGCCAGTTGGCGCCGGGGTTCGTGATCGACGATGACGAAGCCACTTTTGGCAACCCGGACCTCAAGCCCCTGGAATCGAGCAACCTGGACCTGGGCATCGAACATTTCATGGGCCGCGCCGGCACCGTATCGGCATTCGTGTTCTACAAGGACATCAAGAACTTCGTCTACAACACCGACCTGGCCGGCACCGGGGCCTGGACCAACTTTTCCGAGGCGCATACCTACGCCAACGGCGACAGCGCCAAGCTCTACGGCCTGGAACTGGCCTACTCACAGAAATTCGATTGGCTGCCGGCACCGTGGAACGGCCTGCTGGTCGGTGCCAACACCACGTTCAGCCGTTCCAGTGCTGACATCGAAGGCTTCGACAGCGCCAGCGGCGCGAATCGCAAACGCAGCATCAGCCTGCCCAATCAGTCGGACACCGTCGGCAACCTGATGCTGGGTTGGGAAAACGACAAGCTCAGCCTGCGTCTCTCGGCCAACTACAAATCGGCCTACCTCTTTGAGCTGGCCTCGATCAACGACAAGGCCCACGACCTGCATGTCGACGCCCAGACCTTCGTCGATTTCAGCGCGCGCTATTCGCTGACCAAGAACCTGCAAGTCAGCTTCGAGGCCCAGAACCTTACCGATGAGTCCTACTTCGTCTACACCGGCCACCGCAGCTACAACGGCCAGTACGAAGAGTATGGCCCGACCTACAAGCTGGGCCTGACCTTCACCCATTTCTGATTGACCCAAGGATTTTGATTGTTCATGAGAATTTCCAAGCTGTACCTGCTGATCGCGTTGGCTGCTTGCTCGCCGATCATGGCCGCTGACCTGGCGCTGACGCCTTGGGCGCCGAGCCTGAATGCGCAAGCGCTGGCTTTTCTGCCGGGCCGCACTGAACGCCTGACCGCCAGCACCCGCGACGGCCTGCAATTGCTCGACCACCAAGGTGCCGAGATTGCCCGCTTCAAAGGCAATTTCAGCAGCCTTGACACCCGCGCTGCTGGCACCCAGGTGCTGGTAGCCAGCCTCGACAACGACCGCCAGCAAGCGCTGTTGGTGAGCCTTTATGCCGCGAGCAAAACCTTTGGCAAACCGCTGTACCTGCCCACCCGCGACTACCCGGTCAATGGCCTGTGCCTGTTCCGCGACGCAGCTGCCAACCTGTTTGTGTTCCTGGTGGGGGAAGAGGGCAAGGGCGAGCAATGGCTGGTAGGCAACGGTTCGACGTTGTTAGGCGAGCCTCAGCGCGTGCGCGGTTTGCCATTGCCGCCGTCGGCACAGTTCTGCCAGGTGGATGACGCGACCCAGCAGTTGCTGGTCAATGAAGAAAACGTCGGCTGGTGGGCCTACCCGGCGCACCCGGAGGCGGAGGTGAAACGCACGCCGGTGGCATTGTTCGACAACCCCAAACGCGAGGCCGGCGCCATGGCGCTGGTGCCGGGCGGGGTGGTGGCGCTGGACCCTAAGACCGCCCAACTGCATCTGTTCCAGCAAACCGGCGAGCGTTGGGTCGAACAGGGCAGCCTGACGCTGCCAGGCTTGAAAGAGCCGGAGCAACTGAGCGTCAACGGCCAGCATGTGCTGGTGCGGGATGACGACACCGGAAAACTCTACCAGGGCACGTTCGACTGGAAGCCCAAGCCTGTGGCCGCCGAGCCGGTGTTGCCGGAAGTCGCCGCCCTGCGCCAGACCGACCCGGTCGGTCGCCAGGGGGATGCGGCGGATGACCCGGCGATCTGGATTCACCCCGAACAACCTGCCAAAAGCCGCGTGCTGGGCACCAACAAAAAGCAGGGCCTGCTGGCCTATGACCTCGATGGCAAGCTGCTGCAGGAACTGGCGGTCGGCCGCCTGAATAACGTCGATGTGCGCCCCAACTTCAAGCTCGGCGCGCACACAGTCGATCTGGCCGTGGCGAGCAATCGCGATCACAACAGCCTGAGCCTGTTCAGCATCGACCGCCAGAGCGGCGAACTGCGCGACGCCGGTGAAGTGCCGACGCCGCTCAAGGAAATCTACGGCATCTGCCTGTTCCAGCCTGCCAGCGGTGAGATCTACGCGATCGCCAATGGCAAGGACGGGACCTTCCTGCAATACCGCTTGAGCGCGCCGGACGGCCGGGTGCAGGGCGAGTTGGTGCGCCAGTTCAAAGTCGACAGCCAACCCGAGGGCTGCGTGGCCGATGACCAGCGCCAGCGCCTGTTCATTGGTGAAGAAGACGTCGGCGTCTGGGCGGTGGATGCCCGTGCTGACCAACCGGCCACGCTCACCAGCGTGATCAAGGTCGGCCCGCAGTTGCATGCGGATGTCGAGGGCCTGGCGCTCTACCAGAGCCATGAACGCGACTACCTGGTGGTCTCCAGCCAAGGCAATGACAGCTACCTGGTGCTGGATGCCGAGCCACCGTTCGCCACCCACGGCGCCTTCCGTGTCGGCCTGAATGCGGCAGCGGGGATTGATGGTGCTTCGGAAACCGATGGCCTGGAAGTCACCGCCATCAACCTCGGCGGACCCTGGAGCAAAGGCCTGCTGGTGGTGCAGGACGGCCGCAAGCGCATGCCCGAGCAGACCCAGAACTTCAAGTTCGTGCCTTGGGCTGAGGTGACCCGCGCACTTAAATTGCCGTAGGCGTCATCACCCGGTCATCACTTTTTAATCGAATAGGAGCTTAACCATGCACGCGACGATGGAACATATGACGATCTGGGGTTTGATCAGTGACGCCAGCCTGTTGGTCAAGGCGGTGATGGTGACGTTGCTGCTGGCCTCCTTGCTCAGCTGGTACCTGATCATCCAGCGCGCCAGTGTGTTGCGCCGCCTGGAGCGCCAGTTGAAGGGTTTTGTGCTGCGCTTTCGTAGCGCTGCGGACTTGCAGCCGCTGTACCGCGAAACCGTGCAGGCGGGCGAGGGCGGCATTGCGCCGATCTTTATCGCCGGGGTGCAGGAATACCAGCACCTGCAGGGCCACGATCCGGCCGTATTGGAAGGGGTCGAGCGCGCGTTGCAGGTGGCGATTACCGAGCAGGAAATCGAGCTGGAAAAGGGCCTGCAATTTCTGGCGACCGTGGGTTCGGTCAGCCCCTACATCGGCCTGTTCGGCACCGTGTGGGGCATCATGAATTCCTTTATCGGCTTGTCCCAAGTGCAGCAGGCCACGCTGTCCACCGTGGCGCCGGGCATTGCTGAAGCACTGATCGCCACCGCCATTGGCTTGTTTGCCGCGATCCCGGCGGTAATTGCCTACAACCGTTTCGCCGCACGTGGCCAGACTCTGCTGACCCGCTACTACGCCTTCGGCAACGAGCTGCAAGTGCGCCTGCACCGCACCTTGCGCGGTACGCCGATCAACCTGGCCGTGGCCGCCTGAGCAAGGAGCAAACCGATGTTGACCAGGCCGCAACGCAAGCACGGGCCCAAGGCCGAGATGAACGTGGTGCCTTACATCGACGTGATGCTGGTGCTGCTGGTGATCTTCATGGTCACCGCGCCGATGCTGACCCAAGGCGTAAAAATCGAGCTGCCCAAGGTCGCCGCCGAGGCCCTGGCCACCGACACCCGCCAACAGATCCTCACGCTGTCAGTGAAGGCCGACGGCGGCTACTACTGGAACCTGGGCGGCGAACTCGACACCACCCACCAGACCGACAGCGCCGTGACCCTGGATGAAATGGGCGCCAAGGTCATGCAGGTGGTGGCGGCGCGCAGCGACACCCAGGTGTATATCCGCGCCGACGACAACGCGGGCTACGGCCGGGTCGTGGCGGCCATGGCGGTGTTGCAGAAGGGCGGTGTCAGCAATCTGGGGTTGGTGACCGAGGCCCCGCAATGACGGCGATGATCATGCACAGTCCGATGCTGGCGGTGGCGCCTGGGGAGTCTTCCGGGTTCTGGAGAAACAGCGTGGCGGCCAGCCTCGCGGTGGCGCTGCATGTGGGCGTCCTGGCGGCGCTGATGCTGGGCGGGTCGACAGATAGACCGCCGATGGAAACGCCGAGGGTGATGCATACCCAGTTGGTGATGATGCCGCCAGCGCCGACGCCAGCTCCCGTGCCTGAGCCTGTGGCCGTCGCAGCGCCTGCGCCGGAGCCTGTGGTGATTCCCGTGCCGGCGAAACCGGTGATCGATCCACAGATCCAGGCACAAAAACTGGAAAAAGCCGCCTTGGCGCGCAAGCGGGTCGAGGAAAAGCAGCTGGACCAGCAACAGGAGCGCCTGGCCACTGAACAGCGCAATCGCGAGCTGGAACAGCAGCGCCTGGCCCAGGAGCGCCTCGCTGCGGAACGCGCACGCCCTGCAGCACCGGCCGCCGCGCCGGCCTTCGACAGCCGCCAGTACCAACCCTTGAGCAAAGAGGCGCCGGACTATCCGGAGCGTGCCCTGGACAAAAACATCGAAGGCGATTGTTCGGTGGAGTACACCGTCAACACCCAAGGGCGTGTCGAAAATTCCAAGGTGCTGGACGGCTGCCATCCGCTGTTCATGCGGCCTTCACTGGCGGCGGCGAATACCTTTCGCTACCAGCCGAGGATCGTCGATGGAAAGCCCGTGCCTGTGCCGGCAGTGCGCAATACCTTCCACTACCGCATCAAGTAGACGGCGATCAATTGGCGCGGTTGTAGAGCTCAACATTGGCGACATACCGCTCCAGATTGGCCAAAAACGTCTCGGCAATCTCCTCCTTGCTGTTGGTCGAAATGGCCGAGGTATGCGGTGACAACCGCACACGCGGATGGCTGTACAAAGGATGCCCATCGGGCAGCGGCTCCGGCTCGGTCACATCCAGCGATGCCAGCCCTATCTGACCATTGTCCAGCGCTTCCAGCAGGGCCTCCTGATCCAGTAACCCACCGCGTGCGATATTGATCAGGTGCAACCCCGGCTTGGCGCTGCCCAGCACGTCACGGTTGATGAGCTGCCGCGTGGACTCGGTCAGCGGTGCCGCCACCACCAGGTGATCGGCGCGGGCGAACAGGTCGTGGATGTCCTGGGCGGCGTCGACGCCCGCGCTGAACGGCGCCTGGCTTTGGCGCAGCGCTACGACCTTGATCCCCAGGGCCAGGGCTTTTTGCGCGAGGCGTTCGCCTATCGCACCAAACCCCAGGATGCCCAGGGTGGTGCCCTTCAGTGGACGCAACGCGGTGAAATTCCACTGCGAATCCTTTACCCAGATGTCCGGCAAATGCTTGGCGGCGGCAAAGATCGCGGCCAAGGCGAACTCGGCCAGGTTGTCAGCGGCACTGCCACGGGAGGTGGTCACCGGCGGGCCGTTGAACAGCCACTGCGGGTAGAAATCGATGCCCGACGACACCAGGTGCACCCATTGCGCGCCGTACGGCCAACCCGGTGGTGGGGTGTCCGGTGCGGTGTAGCCGCGCACATTGATCGGGCGCAGCAGCAGGATATTGGCCTGGGGCGGCAGGTCGCTCGGTACGCCAACGGGCACGCCGATCACCTGGGCCTCGGGATGGATCTTTGCCAGGCGCTCGCGAATCACTTCATTGAAATCTTCGTCCAGCTGGCTGGCGATAATCACCTGACTCATGTGCGTTCCTTCTGGCGTTGGGCGAAGACGGCTTTGCCGACGCCTTGCAATACGGCGTCGTTCTGCGGGGTATGCACGCGGCTGCACAGCACGTCGCGGTAATGCCGTTGCAACGGGCTATGGCGCGACAGGCCGGGGTTGCCCGAGGCTTCGATGGCCAGCTCCACGGCGCGAATCGCATTGTTGGTCACCAAGTACTTCAACTGGGCCGCATGGGCGGCGGGGGTGTGGCCTTCGGCGGCAGCGTCGAGCAGGCTACGGTTGGCGAACAGCAGGGTGTCGATATGGCCGACGGTTTCCTGGAAGCGCGGCAGGGTCGACAGCGCAGCACCGAGGTTGGACGGTGCGCGTTCTTCCAACCAGTTCACCAGCCAGTCCCGCGCAGCCTGGGCGACGGCGTCGTATACGGAGGACAACAACACCGACATCCACAGGAAACCTTCGCCATCCAGCTCCGGCGACGGCGCGCTCCAGGGGCTGACGCTGACGGCGTGGTCCAGCGGCACCAGTACGTTGTCGAGCACCACTTCATGGCTACAAGTGGCGCGCATGCCCAGGTGGTCCCAGGTGTCGATGATGGTCACGCCGGAACTGTTTTTGGGCACCAGCCAGGCGCCTACCAGGGGGTCGGCATCGTCACTGCGGCCCCACACGCTGAACCAGCTCAGGCCGTGGCTGCCGGTGGAGTAGATCTTGCGGCCGCTGATGCGCCAACCCTCGGCGGTGCGCACCGCAGTGGTCGCCGGCAGGCCACCACGGGCCGGGGTGCCAAGGTCGGGTTCGACGCGCAGGGCGTTGATCAGTGCGCCGTTGCGCACGGCGTCTTCGGCCACTTGGGTGCGCAGGTGGGCGGGCCAGGTCTTGCTGTCTTGCAGGCGTGTGTGTTGCAGGTACTGCATCACCAGGATCAGCGCGGTGGACGGTTCGCCCTTGGCAATCGCGCTGATGGCCTTGCGCGCCTGTGGCAGGCTGGCACCGCCGCCGCCCAGGGCCTTGGGCACGGTGAGGGCGACCAGGCCATGCTGGTGCAGTAACTGGAAGTTGGCATGGGGGAAAGCGCCGCTTTCGTCATAGACGTGCGCGGTGCTGGCCAGCTCGGTGGTGAGGCGTTCGAGCAGGGCGTCGAAGTGGGCGACTTCCACGGAGCGTAAGGAAGGTTGCGAGGATTGGCTCATGGGCGTGTCCTTAAATCGCGAGTTGCACAGGCTGTTGGGCAAGCAGCCGTTCAACGGCTTGCAGCACCGGCTCAGCTTCCGTGCGCACCAACCAATCCGGGCTCACTTCCACAAACGCCACGCTGCCATCCCTGGCAATCACCACCACCGTTGGTTGCGGCAATTCCCAGGTGCCGGTACCTGTGGTTTCTCCGATGGGGTTACCCTTGGCCAATGCGGCGTTGCGCGACGCCTCATCAAAACTGTAGAGAATGCCCAGGCGTCGGCCGAGGTTGTTGTCGGGGTCACTGGCCACCAGCAACTGCAGGTTATGACGGGTCTTGATCTCCACCAGGCGTTCCGGCACCTGCGGGCTCACCGCTACCAGCGGCACACCGAGTTCGCGCAAGCGTGGGTAGAGTTGGCGCTCGTAATAGGGCAGGGCGATGTTGCAGGCCGGGCAGCCGGCAAAGCGGAAGAACACCAGCACCGCCGGGCCGTCGGCCAGCAGCAGCTCACGGTTCAACTCGCCGCCTTCTACGGTGAGCAGGGTGAACGGGTCCAGTTCGTCGCCCACCTGTACGTAGTCGTCGGGTCGCGCTTCATCCACCAGGCGCTGGCGCTGGTCGATATTGATCTTCAGCGACTCCGGCGCCCAGGTCGCAACGCGCTCGGCGTGCAAGTCGGCCAACTGACGGTTGAGGGATTCACTCATGCCAGCGCCTCCTGCTGCTCTTCAACCTCGGCGGCGACGCTGTAGCGGTTGACCGGCACCGCCAGGCCCAGGTTGTCGCGCAGGGTCTGGCCACTGTAGTCGGTGCGGAACAGGCCGCGTTGCTGCAACACCGGCACCACCAGCTCGGTGAAGTACTGCAAGCCATCCGGCAGGACCGAATTGATGATGAAGCCATCACTGGCGCCGGTTTCGAACCAGGTCTGTATCGCATCGGCGACTTGCTCCGGGGTGCCGACAAAATCGCGTTTGGGGCGCGAGAAGCGCAGGGCCACTTCACGCAGGGTCAGGCCTTCGTCCTTGGCCAGTTGCTTGATGCGGTCGGAACCGCCTTTCTGGCTGTTGGAACCCAGGTCACCGAGTTCCGGGAACGGCGCGTCCAATGGGTACTTGCTGAAGTCGTGGTCGTTGAATGGGCGGCCGAGGGCGACGATCGCATCCTCCACGGTGACCAGGTCCACGGCCTGCTGGTAGCGGCTCTCCACTTCGGCCTGGTCGCGGCCGACAATCGGGCGGATACCCGGCAGGATCGACAGGCTGTTGGCGTCACGCCCAAAGTCTTTGGCGCGGCGCTTCAGGTCTTGGGCATAGGCCAGGCCTTCCTCGATGCTGTCCACATGCACAAAGATCGCGTCGGAGTTTTCTGCGGCGAAGTTGCGTCCATCTTCGGAGGTGCCGGCCTGGAAAATCACCGGCTGGCCCTGACGTGAACGCGCGATGTTCAGCGGGCCTTTTACCGAGAAGAACTCGCCCTTGTGATTCAGCGCATGCAGCTTGCTTGGGGTAAAGAATTCGCCGGATTGCTTGTTGTAGGCAAAGGCATCGTCTTCCCAGGAATCCCACAGGCCCTTGACCGCGTTCACGTGTTCCTTGGCGATGCGGTAGCGCACGGCATGGGGTGGGTGCTCGGCCTTGCCGAAGTTGTCAGCGGTGCCGCTCAGCCAAGAGGTGACCACGTTCCAGCCGGCACGGCCGCCACTGATATGGTCCAGGGACGAGAACTGGCGCGCCACCTGGTAGGGTTCGGTGTAGCTGACGGTCACGGTCGCCACCAGGCCGATGTGGGTGGTGATCGCTGCGAGCGCCGACAGGATGGTCAGCGGCTCGAAACGGTTGAGGTAATGCGGGCTGGATTTGGCGTGGATATGCAGGCTGTCGGCGATAAACACGAAGTCGAACTTGGCGGCTTCGGCCAGTTCAGTCTGCTGTTTGTAGAAATCAAAGCTGGTGCTGGCGTTGGGTTGGGCGTTCGGGTGGCGCCATTCGCCCCAGCCGTGACCGACACCGTGAACCATTGCACCCAATTTTAAATGGCGTGGCTTGCTCATGTTCTGCTCCTGATTAGCGCGAGGCTTGGGAAAGGGGGACACGCTTGGCGTTGAAGCTCTTGTCAAAGCCCTGTGACACGTCGATATGCTTGAGCAACAGGCCTTCTTTTTGGTAGGTGTCGGCGGTCGCTTGCAGGCCACTGATGACCGCGTCGTCGATGGCGACTGGGGTCAGGTGGGTGTCCTTGGCGACTTCCACATGTACGGCCAGCGGTAGGCCGGTGATCTTGGCCTGGGCGGCCGCGTATTCATTGGGGTGCACGTTGGCCCAGGCATAGGCGCGATCAAGACGGGCGACAAAGTCATCCAGTTGCGCGCGCTTGTCGGCGATGGCCTGGCTGGTGGCCGCGAGGTACAGGTGATTGCTCAACAGCTTGTTGCCGCTGATCAGCACGCGGGCCTGGCTTTGCGAGGTGACCACGGTGGTGTACGGGTCCCAGGTGGCCCAGGCGTCGGCGGTGCCGTTATCCAGCACCAGGCGCGACTCGCTCGGCAGCAGGAAAATGAATTGCACATCCTGGGTGGTCAGCCCGGCGGTGGCCAGGGCCTTGATCGCCAGGTAATGGCCGATGGAACCGCGCCCGGTGACGATTTTCTTGCCCTTGAGGTCGGCGACGGTTTTGATCGGCGAGTCCTTGGGCACCAGTACCGCCGTGGTGTTTCGGCCTTCGGCGTGAATGATGCTGACCACCTTGAGCGAAGCACCGGCCCCCAGGGCGAACACGTAGGGCGCGTCACCGAGGGCGCCGATGTCCACGGCGCCAGCGTTCAGTGCTTCGCCCAGCGGAGAGGCAGAAGGGAACTCCGACCATTGAATCTGATAAGGCACATTTTTGGCTTCGCCGGAGACTTCCAGCAGCGCCTTGATCGTGGATTTCTGATTGGCCACGCGCAGCGGTTGCAGGTCGGCGGCATGGCTGCTGCCGATCAGGCTGAAGGCGAGGGCGGTGCCCAGGAGCAGGCGCTTGAAGGGGGTGGTAAAGACCATGGGATACAGGCTCCAGGCAGATCAAGAAGGGGTTCGTTTACCTCCGCCTGGAGAAGGGGTCGGTGAGTGAGTTAACGTTATTCCCATAAAAACCCGCTGTGAAGTTCTTTTTGGTTATATGTTAATTATCAAAATAATTTATTATGAGTTGATTGATTATTCACTAATTGCATTTGTTGATGGGGTGCGGGCGAGCGCGAAGATGCCATCCATGCGCCAGTGCTCGTTGCGATGGGCAGGATCATCGGCCCATTCGTCCCACCCGGAGTCGCGGCGGTATTGGCCGAGCAAGCCGGCTTCACGCACTGCCACGGGGTCAGGATGACGCAGGTGTTCGACGTCCGGGTCGACGTACAGCGCGTCGCTGCTGCAATACAGCTCGCACATGAAGCAGGTCTGGCAGGCGTGTTGGTCGGCAATCAGCGGTTTGCCGGCTGTGTCGGCGGCCAGCACATTGGTGGGGCACACCGCGACGCATTGGCCGCAGCCGTTGCACAGGTCGGAGTAGATCAGTTCGATCATTGGGGTTGGCCTAGATGGATTGAGTCAAAGCGCGCCTGTATCTGGTCCACGCCCGACAGCCGCAGATGCGCGTCGTACTGCGAGCGCTGCCCAGGCGTATCGCTACGCTGATGCATGCCACGACTCTCCTTGCGCAGCGCGGCGGCGGTGTAGCACCAGCGCGCAGTGGCAGCCATGGCGGCGGTTTCGCGGGCGCGCAGGGGGTTGCCGGTGAGGGGCGTGGATTGCAACTGGTCCCAGACGTTGTCGAGTTCACGCAACGAACGCTCCAGTTGATGGCCGTTGCGAAACAGGTTCTTGTCCAATGGATGCACTTCGGCCTGGATACGTTGGACCAACTTTGCGCTGCCCCCCGAGGCACCTTCGAACCCGCGTAGCGCGCCGTGATACGCGGCCTTCTGCCGTGCCAGTCGCGCGGCTCCACGGCCCGCCCATTGCCCGGTCGACAAGGCCCACGCCGAGTTCTGCGCACCACCGCCGGAGGTGGCGCCGGCAATCGGTTCACGGCTGGCGGCATCACCGGCGGCGAAAACGCCGGGCACGCTGGTCTGGCAATCATCATCCATCAGCCTCAGCCCGCCGACGCCACGGATGGTGCCCTCAGGGTGGAGGGTCACGGCAAATCGCTCGCGGTAAGGATCAACCCCGCGTCGGTCAAACGGCAGCATCAGGTTCGGCTGGATACTCGGCAGTTGCGCACGGATGTCCGCAGGCACTCTATTCAAGCGGCAATACACCGGGCCATTGAGCAGTGCCTTGGCCAGGTCCTCGGTAAAACTCGGACCGCCATTGATGCCCAAGGGGCGATCCGCCGCATCGAAGTACTCACCAAAGCTGTACACCATCGAACGGGTCATGCTGCTGCCGGCCGCCGCGATGCAGTAGTAGTTGGAGAACTCCATGCCCGACAGTTCGGCGCCGGCTTCGGCCGCCATCAGGTAACCGTCGCCGGTGTTGGTGTGGCTGCCCAGCAAGCGGGAGAGGAACGCACACCCTCCGGTGGCGAGTACCACGGCGCCGGCGCGGATCAACCAGTCGCCGCCGGCCTGGCGTCGCCAGCCACGGGCGCCGACGACGCTGCCGTGGTCGTCGCGCAGCAGTTCCAGGGCGGGGTGGTGATCGAGAATCTTCACGCCGCTGTCCAGCACCCGACGGCGTAGGCCGCGCAGGTATTCCGGGCCACGCAGGCCACGGTATTGGGTCTGGCCCTGTTCGTTTTGCGGGAAGGCGTAGTAGTCGCTCAAGCCTGGCAGGCTGGTCCAGGTGGTCTCGATGGCGCGGGCCATCCAGCGTGCATCCGCCAGGCCGTAGGCGGTGCCCAGGCGTTTGTCGATGGCGGCTTCGCGGGCGCCGGGCGGCACCCACCAATGGCCAGGCCCAGCGGTGGCGGTGACGCCGCTGGTGCCGCAGTAACCTTTGTCTACCAGGATCACGCTCACGCCTTCGCGTGCAGCGGCGATGGCGGCCCAGGTGCCGGCCAATCCACCGCCGACAATCAATACGTCACAGTTCAATTCAGTCATCGCCCAGGCCTCAGAAGTTGTATGCCAGGCGCGTGTAGTAATACGCGCCGCCAAAGCCGAAGGGCGAGAACTGCCCGTATTCGTAACCACCAGCCCAGTCCTTGATGCCTTTTTTGTCGGGGTAGACGTTGAACAGGTTGTTGGCGCCCACGGCGATGGTGAAGTGCTTGTTGATGTCGTAGGCGGCGTCGATATCGCTGATCCACTTGGCGCTGAACGTGCGGTCGTTGATCGGGTTGTTGTCGCCTTCGGTGTAGCTGCCGAAGCGGGTCAGGGCCAGGTTGAGGGTGTAGGCGGTGACTTTCCAGTTGGCTGCCAGGATCAATTTGGATTGCGGTGTGGCGACGGTCAGGTCCTTTTGCAGGCGGCGGTCGAAAATCTGGTAGTTGGCGCCCAGGCCGGCCAGCGCGGGCGGGGTGTCCTGGAGTTTTTCGATCTTGGTCTGGTTCCAGTTGTACGCCAGGCTCCAGCGCACTTGGCCGTACTGGTCCAGTTGCTGGCGGTATTCGTTGATGATGTCGACGCCACGGGTGCGGGTGTCCACCGCGTTGGTGTAGTACTGCGCGTACAACCCGGGCGACAGGCCGTTGGCGACCAGCACCTGGGACACCGCCGGCCCGCCCAGCAGGCTGGTGGACACGATGCGGTCGCGGATGCCGATCTGGTACAGGTCGGTGGTCAACCGGTAGTTCTGCGTGGGCTCGTAGGTGAAGCCGAAGCTGTAGTTCAGCGACTTCTCCGGCTTGAGTTTCTCGGCGCCCAACGCCTGGGCTTCAGGCGTGTCCACCGGCAACACCTTGACCGGCACCGAGACCTGCTGGCCGTTGACCACGCCGCCGGAGGTAAAGGTGGATGACGCGTAAATCGTCTGCGCCAGCGAGGGCGCACGAAAGCCGTTGTTGATCGTGCCGCGCAGGGCAAACTCAGGGGTGAGCTTGAAGCGTGTCGACAACTTGCCGCTCCAGGTGCTGCCGATGTCCTGGGTGTAGCGCTCGTAACGCGCAGCGGCGCCGACGTACCAGCGGTCGGTCACGTCCAGGCCCAGGTCGACATAGCTGGCGACGTTGCTGCGGCTGATCTCCCCGGCATCCGCTGTGCTGGTGCCGTTGTACGAGGCCAGCCCCGGCAGTGGCGTCTGCCCGGCGAACGGGCCGCTCGGCAGAACGTAGTTGCCGGGCGTATAGGACGCATAGTCACCGGCTTCGATCTGGTACTTCTCCCAGCGGTACTCAAAGCCGAACGCGGTTTGCAGCGGGTGGGCAAGGCCGATATCAAAGCGGCGGCTGAGGTCCAGGTTGTTGGTCCACTGGTCGAAGATCTGCGAGGCCAGGTTGAACGAGGTCGGGCTGGTGGGGCCCCAGGACGGGTTCAGCGTGTTGTTGGCATTGAGCGTGGAGTCGTCTTCGCCCCAGGTCGAGCTGATGTCGTAATCCCAACCGCCGACCAAGCCCTTGAAGCCGCCAGCCACCTGGAAGTCCTTGGTGCGGTTGCGCCGTTGCGCGTGGATGCCGTCGGGGTAGGGCGTGTTCGGGTCGCCGGCGAGGGAGGTGATCTCGTTGGGGCGGTAGTTGCCGGTGACCTTGGTGGTTTCCAGGTAGCTGGCGGTGGAGAACGAGTAGAACTTGAGGTCGTCCTGCAGCGGCAGTTCCAGGTTGTAGCTGGCGTTGGTGACCTTCTCGCGGCCCAGGCCATAGCTGGGGTTCCAGCCGTGGCGGTTGACGGTCTGGTCGCGGCTGTCGGGTGCGGCGGCGGTGCCGTACAGGCGCCCGGTGGCGCTGCCGGTACGGTCGAAGGGTTCCTGTTCCTTGACGTCCAGCGCCAGGTTGGCGAAGCCGTCGTTGGGCAGCGCCAGGCCGTAGTTGACGGTCTGGTGCACGGTGTCGCCATCGCCCGCACCGTAGCGGCCGAACGAGGTTTCAGCGCTGCCACCGCTGTCGTTTTCCTTGAGGATGATATTGATCACCCCGGCGATTGCATCCGAGCCGTACTGGGCGGAGGCGCCGTCGCGCAGTACTTCGATATGGTCGATGGCCGACACCGGGATCAGGTCCAGGTTGACCGGCACCGCCGCCGTACCGATGCGCGCCAGGTTATTGATCAGCGCGGTGTTGTGGCGGCGCTTGCCGTTGACCAGCACCAGCACCTGGTCACCGGACAGGCCGCGCATGGTCACGCCGCGGACCGACCATGAGGTGCCGCCGCCGTTGATCGCCGGCAGGTTGAAGGACGGCAACAGACGCGCCAGCAGTTCCTTGAGGCCGACCTTGCCACTGGCTTGCAGCTGCTCGGCGCTGATCACGTCGATGGGCGAGGGGCTGTCGGCGAGGGTGCGGGCCTGGTTGCCACGGTTGCCGGTGACGACGACGGTGCCGAGGGTTTTGTCGGGGTCTTCGGCTTGGGCCGGGAAGTTGATGGCGAGCAGGCTCAGCGCTGCTGCGCAATAGTGAAAGCGCGATGGAGGCATGGGGGATTCCTGGCGGTCATTGTGGCGAGGGAGCTTGCTCCCGTTGGGCTGCGAAGCAGACCTTTGCAAGTCACTGCGTTCCGTCAGAAAGAGCGCGAGCGGTTGCCTGGGGTCGCTTCACGACCCAACGGGAGCAAGCTCCCTCGCCACAGGGGTTCAGCCTCCGCCTGGAGAGGGGTCGGATGTCGGGCCTGCACCCGGTGTGGGGGCAGGCAGGTTGGGTGAGTCAGATCACGTAGAAACCATGGGTGCCGTCGCGGGCCAGTTGGTCGACCAGGCCGAATTCCCAATCCAGATAGGCCTGCATGGCTTCCTTGGGGTTGTCGGTGCCTTCGTACGGGCGGCGGTAGCGGTCGATGCGCGGTGAGGCCAAGTGAGTTTCACCTTCTTCCAACGGCAGTTGCGCGTTGATCCAGCTAGCGGTGCCGTCCTGCAACAGGAACACCTGCTTGCCGGTGAGGGCTTCGACTTCGGCCACCGCCAGGCGCGCCAACTGGCTGCTGCCGCAGGTCAGTACGTAGCGTTGCGCGGCGGGCACCTTGGCCAGGGCCTGGGGCAGTTGCGCGCGCAGGGCCCACCAGGCACCGGGGATGTGGCGCTTGACGTAGTTGGCGCTGGCGGTGAAGTCCAGCACCACGGTGTCGCCATGGCCGAGCCAGTCGCTGAGGGTGTGCGGGCTGATCAGTTCGGCTTGCGCGGGTGCCGGAACCGGCGCGACCCAGGCGCCTTTGTCGCTGAAGTGCGCCGGTTGCAGGTTATCCAGTACGTACACTTCCCAACCCAGTTGCGCCAGCCAGGAGGCGGACATGTTGGCGCGCACACCGTCGTCATCCGCGAGTACCAGGCGTGCGCCACGCACACTGGCGACGTGGTCGGTTTCCTGCACCAACTGGCCGCCGGGCGTGGAGCGCGCGCCTGGCAGATGACCGGCTTCAAATTCTTCCGGCGTGCGTACGTCGAACAGGTAAGTAGTACGCGTTGCTTCCTGCTGCCAGGCCTGCAGATCGGCCAGGGTCGCACGACCCACGCGGGCTTTGTCGGCAACGCGGCGCGCATCGGCGGCGGCGACCTGGCGATGTTCTTCCGAGGTCGGTGCAAAACGCCGCGACTGGCCATGGGCGAGTTTTTGCCCGGCCAGGGTCCAGCCGATGGTGCCGTTGCGCAGCGCTGACACCGGGTTGGCCACGCCGGCATTGATCAGCGACTGGGTGCCGATAATGCTGCGGGTGCGTCCGGCGCAGTTGACGATAATGCGCGTGGCCGGGTCCGGCGCCAGCTCGCGGGCGCGCAACACCAGCTCGGCACCAGGCACGCTGATGCCGGTGGGGATGCTCATGGTCTGGTATTCGTCGAAACGCCGCGCATCGAGCACCACCACATCGGCCTGGCTGTCGAGCAGGGCCTGTACTTCTTCGGCGGCCAGCGACGGTGTGTGCCGCTCGCTTTCTACCAATTCACCAAACGCCTTGCTCGGCACGTTCACGTCGATGAACAGCTCGCCACCGGCCTTGCGCCAACCGTCCAGCCCGCCTTCAAGCAGGCTGACCTGGGTGTAGCCCAAGGCGACCAGGCGCTCGGCAGCACGGGCCGCCAGGCCTTCGCCGTTGTCGTAGACGGTGACCTGCGTATCACGCCGTGGAATGCGCGAATACACCTCCAGCTCCAGTTTGGACAGCGGTATGTTCGCGGCGAACAGCGGGTGGGATTCGGCAAACGGCGCCTCTTCGCGCACGTCGATCAGGGCCACTTCTTGATGGTCCAACAGGGCCTGGCGAAGCTGGGCAAAGCTGCGGGTGGATACAGTCGTCATAGGGCAGGGCTCTTTTCTTTGGACAAATCCCAGATATTCGGGAGGAAGGCGTTGGAATAACCGGAGATAAACAGTTTCTCGCTGCCGTCGGGTTGGTACACCGCCCGGCGCACCGCACCGATGTTGGCGCCGTACACATGGATGCTGATGGACACCTGGTCGCTGTGGGCATTGCTCACCTGGTGGATGTCGCCGACCTTGGGCGACACGGCTTCAACCTGGCCCGGCACCAACTGGATCGGTTTGCCTTCAGCCACCAGGCGGCCATCCGGCGCGCGCTCGAAGCCTTGGGAAAATTCCGCACCGCGCAGCATGCCGATCAGGCCCCACACCCGGTGGTCATGGATCGGTGTGCTTTGCCCCGGCCCCCACACAAAACTGACGATGCTGAAGCGCTGACGCGAGTCGGCATGCAGCAGAAATTGCTGATAGCGCTCGGGATCGGGCTGGGCGAACGCATCGGGCAGCCAGTCGTCATGGCTGACCAGTTGCGCCAGTAGCTTGCCGCCACGGTGCAACAGGTCGCCTTCGCGTGGATTGCCGTCGATCAATTCCGCCAGGGCGCCGATGAAGGCTCTGAGTCTTTCGGGGTGCTTGGCCTGGGTCATGACAATTCCATGGTCGGTGGTGATGGGATTATCTAAGCATAATGTTTATAGTTAATATGCTATTTTTTAATGATTAGCTTATAGCTGAAGGTAATTTAGAACCGGTCTGAATAGCGTTAGACGTTATCGATCACAGCGCGGGCTATCCAGACAGCGTTCCTGCAACTATGCTTCGCACACATCTTAATGACTGTTCTCTATGTGCGGCCCAAATGAAAATTGACGATATCGATGCCTTTGTCGAAGTGATTCGTTGCCAGTCCATCAGCCATGCCGCCGAGTCGTTGCAACTGACCCAGCCGGCCATCACCCGCCGCGTGCAGAACTTCGAGCAGGCGCTGGGCGTGGAGCTGTTCGATCGCAACACCAAGCCCCTCAAGCCTACGCTGATCGGCACCCGCGTCTACGAGCAGTGCCGGCTGATCCTGCGCGAGATGGATGCGCTGCGTGAACTGGTGGCCACCGACGCACCGCCCACCGGCGTGCTGCGCCTGGGTGTGCCGCAGACCATCGGTGATGTGGTGCTGCTGGATGCGCTCAAGCACCTGCGTACCGAATACCCGGACCTGCGTGCCCAGGTCGCCACGGGCTGGGGCAGCCAGTTGGTCGGCAAGATCGAGCGCGGCGAGTTGGATGCGGCGGCGGCGTTGTTCCCGGCGGGCAAGATCTTCCCGGACAATATCATCGGCGAGTCCATCGGCAAGATGGAACTGGTGGTGGTCTGCGCCAAGGCCCAACTACCGAAGAAGCCCTGCAAACTGGCGGATGTGTACCAGAATGGCTGGATTCTCAACCCGGACGGCTGCGGTTTCCGCGCGGGGTTGCAGCGGACCCTGTCCGATCAGGGCCTGGCATTGCGGGTGAACTTGGAGACTTTTGGTACTGAGCTGCAATTGGGCTTGGTGGCGGACGGCCTCGGCCTTGGCCTGGTGCCACGTCCGTTGCTGGAACGCAGCGCACACCGTGAGCAACTGGCGGTGATGCCGCTCAAGGACTTCAAGCCGGTGATGGACCTGTGGCTGATCTATCCGCACTTCCTCGGTAACCTGCAGGGGCCGGTGGATGCGTTTGGCAAGTGGGTCGCGGCCTCGTTGCACAAGATCAAGGATGCAGCCTGATATGAAAAAAAATAATAATTAGCTTAGATTAAAATGTGCTTTTTATTATTTTTTTGCATCCCCTAGGCTTGCCTGGAAGTCCTTAAGGCCATCCAGGAAGTTTTGCCATGAGCAGCGTCACCTCGATTTCCAGCGTTTCCACCAATGTTCGCCAGCGCGTCACTCCGGAAGAATGGGAAGTGCGCGTCAAACTGGCCGCCGCTTATCGCCTGGCGGCCTTGTACAAGTGGACCGACCATATCTACACCCACTTCTCCGCCCGCGTACCGGGCCCGGACGAGCATTTCCTGATCAACGCCTTTGGCTTGTTGTTCGATGAAATCAGCGCGTCCAACCTGGTCAAGGTCGACCTTGACGGCACCATCGTCGACGACCCTACCGGCCTGGGCATCAACTATGCCGGCTATGTGATCCACAGCGCCATTCACGGCGCACGCCACGACCTGCAAGCGGTGCTGCACACCCACACCCGCGACGGTATTGCGGTGTCGGCGCAAAAAGACGGCCTGCTGCCGATCTCCCAGCATTCCATCGGTTTCTCCGGGCGCGTGGCGTACCACGGGTATGAAGGCGTTGCCCTCGACCTTGACGAGCGTGAGCGGCTGGTCGCGGATTTGGGTGACAAGAGCGTGATGATCCTGCGTAACCATGGGTTGTTGACGGCGGGCGTCAGTGTTGAACATGCGTTCCAGCAGCTTCAGCAGTTGGAGCGGGCGTGCAATATCCAGGTCGCGGCGCAGGCGGCGGGGAATGCGGAATTGATTTTCCCGCCGAGGGAGGTGGTGGAGAAGGTTGAGCAGCAGGCCAAGGTGTTTGCCAGTGGTGATGGGCCGGGTGTGGCGCGGCATTGGAATGCGTTGATCCGGCAGTTGGAGCGCAGTGATACCGACTACAAGAACTGAATCTTCAGTGGGGGAGTTGGCTCACCAACTCCCCTGGGGATCAAGCCACTTGCTGGGCCTGCTCGCGTTCAGCGATCAACTGGCGGGTGAGAGGAATCAGGCGTTTGCCATAGTCAATGGCATCATTCAACGGATCAAACCCACGGATCAGGAACGTGGTGATCCCCAGATCGTAGTAATCCACCAACGCCTCCGCGACTTGCTCAGCGGTGCCTACCAGCGAGGTGGAGTTGCCCTGTGCACCGAGCAACCCCGCAATCCCCGTCCACAAACGTTTATCCAGCCGAGATCCCTGCGCGGCTGCCGCGAGCAGCCGGCGCGAGCCTTCATTCGGCGGTTCACGCCGCACAAAGCCATTTTTTTCGGCCAACTCGGTGGCCTGCTGCAAGATGCACTCGGCCCGTGCCCACGCCAGTTCTTCGGTCTCGGCAAGGATCGGCCGCAACGACAAACTGAAACGAATCGTACGCCCATGCTTGGCCGCTTCGGCCCGCACCTGGGTCACGATCTCACGCACTTGTTCGTAAGTTTCGCCCCACAGCGCGTACACATCGGCGTGCTTGCCCGCTACTTCGATTGCGGCTTTGGACGAACCACCAAAATACAGCGGGATGTGCGGTTGTTGCGGCGACTTCACCGTGGAATGCGCGCCTTCGACCTGATAGTAGGTGCCCGAAAAATCGAAGGGCTGTTCGCGGGTCCATTCCTGGCGCACCACGCTCAGGTATTCGTCGGTACGGGCGTAGCGTTCGTCTTTACCGATGTGGCTGCCGTCGGCGCGCAATTCGCGATCATCGCCGCCGGTGATGATATGCACCGCCGTGCGTCCACCGTTGAACACGTCCAGGGTGGCGAACTGGCGTGCCGCCAAGGTGGGCTGGGCGAAACCTGGGCGGTGCGCGATGAGGAATTGGAGTTTTTGGGTCACGCTGGCGGCGTGGGAGGCGATCAGCGTGCTGTCCGGGCTGTTGGAGTGGAAGGCCACCAGTGCGCGGTCGAACCCGGCCTCTTCGTGGGCGCGGGCCACGGTCTCGACATAGTCGGGTTGCAGGGTCGGGCCGCTGCGCGGGTGGATCTCGGAAGCGTGATGGCCGCCGATGTAGCCGATGAATTCGATGCTCATGGTCTGTCCTTGTCTTGGGTGTGATTGGCACCTCCACCGGGCAGGGGGTCGGTTATTCGCGTCCAAAGTAGGGGCAGGGGCAAGGCCTGTAAAATGCCGATTGGTTCTAACCTAATTATTAAAATGTAGAATCATGATTTGGCTTTTGTATCAGTAATTTGCATTTTGTGCGCATTAGGTTATTCCTACAAAGACTTTCACGACGGTTTTTTATGCGATTAGCATGACCCTGCAACGGCGCGCCTGGCCGTGACTTTTAGGGAATGAAAGCCTGATGAGCGAGACGATCACCATCAACAAACGCGAGAGCGCAGCGAAAGTGGTGCGCACTTGGCGCCCTCCCGATGCCTTGCTACGGCTGATCAGTCCTATTGTGTTGTTGCTGCTGTGGGAGCTGGCGTCGCAAGTGGGCTGGATTCCTGCACGGGTCATCGCGGCGCCCTCGCAGATTGGCGGGACGTTATGGGCGATGATCGCCTCCGGCGAGCTGGGCAAGCACCTGCTGGTGTCGTTGCAGCGAGCGTTGTTTGGTTTGAGTATCGGCGTGAGCATAGGTGTGGTCGCGGCGCTGATTTGCGGCCTGTCCAAGCGCGGCGAGGTGGTCCTCGATTCGCCAATGCAGATGCTGCGCACCATCCCGTCCCTGGCTCTGGTGCCGCTGTTTATCCTGTGGTTCGGCATCGGCGAGTTCACCAAGATCGCGCTGATCGTGACGGGCACGACCTTCCCGGTTTACCTCAACCTGTTCGCCGGTATCCGTAATATCGATCCCAAATTGATCGAGGCCGCCAACACGCTGGGCCTCAACCGGCGTGAGCTGATCTGGCATGTCATTCTTCCAGGCTCGCTGCCGTCTTTCTTTGTCGGCCTGCGCTACGCCCTGGGCATTTCCTGGCTGGCCCTGGTGTTTGTCGAACAGATCAACACCACTGCCGGTATCGGCTTCCTCGCCAGTGACGCGCGCGACTTCATGCGCACCGACGTCATCGTCATCTGCCTGTTGATCTACAGCGTGCTCGGCCTGTTGATCGACGGCCTGATCCGCACCCTCGAACGCTTCGCCCTGGCCTGGCGGCCATCCTTTGTGAGGAACTGACATGTCGACGCTAGAAGCTCCCGTACAACTGCGCAACGTGGTTCGCCAGTTCGGCCAGCAGCGGGTCATCGATGGCCTGGACCTGGACATCGCCCCCGGCGAATTCGTGGCCTTGCTCGGCGCCAGCGGTTCCGGCAAGACCACGTTGCTGCGCAGCCTGGCCGGCCTCGACAGTATCGACAGCGGCCAACTGCGTGTGCCCAAGGCGCGAGCGGCGGTGTTTCAGGAGCCGCGCCTGATGCCCTGGAAGCGCGCCTGGAAAAACGTGGTGCTCGGCTTGCGCATTCCCGACGCCAAGGCCCGTGCCGTGCAAGCCTTGACCGAGGTCGGCCTGGCCCATCGCCTGGAGGCCTACCCGGCCACCCTGTCCGGCGGCGAAGCCCAGCGCGTGGCCCTGGCCCGAAGTTTGGTGCGCGAGCCGAAGTTACTGCTGTTGGATGAACCGTTCGCCGCCCTCGACGCCCTGACCCGCATCAAGATGCACCGCCTGATCATCGAGCTATGGCGCAAGCATACCCCGGCGGTGTTGTTGGTGACCCATGATGTGGACGAGGCGATTCTGTTGGCCGATCGGGTGATCGTGCTGGCGGATGGCAAGGTGGCCGAGCAACTGACGATTGATCTTCCCCGCGCACGGGACACCGGTCAGGATGGGTTCCAGGACATTCGCGCGCGCTTGCTGAGCCTGCTTGGGGTAGAGGTGGATACATCAACAGCAAGGCCCGCAGTGGCCAATCTACGTCGAGTCGCGCAGCGCTAAGGTCGCGATCATGCCGTCAGCTCCTGGGCGAAAGCTTCCGGTGTCGGGCTCTGGGGCCAGCATGGCACGCCGTCCGGCAACACCAGCCATGGCTGTTTGCGGCTGACCCAGATATGCGCGACCGGTGCCAGCTCAGGGCTGGTGTGCAAGGTGCCGACCCGCAAAACCCGCAGGCCCGGCGCGGCGCTGGTGGTGTTGCTGATACGCGTGTGACACCGCGCGCACAGCTGGTGGGTCGAGTGCTGGCCGTCCATGTCGTAAGCGTACTCGGTCTGCGGCCCCTCGACGCTCAAGGCTCCCGCCGGTAGCAGCGTGTGCAGGGCGAATGCGCTGCCGCTCCAGGTCTGGCAATGGCGGCAGTGGCAGGCATAGATCGCGGGCAGCGCCGGCAGTTCCACTTGGTAAGTGACAGCGGCGCAGCGGCATTGGCCAGTGAATATCATCGACTTCAAGTCCTTTCCTGTGAGCGTGGGCGCAAGGCCCATCGGGTATGCTCGCCAGCTTGCCCCAATGGCAACCCAAAGAACATTCGCCAAAATGGCCCACCGGCTCACAGGAAATGTATGAACGCCCCTCAACTTCAATGGGAAACCCAGCGCGCTTTCCTGGCTGTGTTGCGCACCGGCAGCCTGTCGGGTGCGGCACGCTTGCTCGGCATCGCCCAGGCTACCGCGCGGCGGCGCATCGAGGCGCTGGAACAGAGTGTGGGCGTCAGCCTGTTTATTCGCTCGCCCCAAGGTTTGCTTCCCACGGACATGGCTCGCGAACTGATCGGCCATGTGGAAGCCATGGCCGTTGCCGCCAATGCCTTCAACCGCGCGGCCTCGGCGGACAGCGCGGTGGCCGCTGGTACAGTGCGGCTCACCAGCGGGCAGTTACTCGGCGTTGAGGTTCTACCGCCACTGTTGCGCACCCTGCGCCGCAGCCATCCGCAATTGGCCATGGAGTTGAGCGTGTCCAACCGCCTGCAGGCATTGGCCCTGCAAGAGGCCGACGTCGCGGTGCGCATCCGGCGGCCCACCGAGTCCAGCGTGGTCACCCGCAAAGTCGGTGACTTGCACGTCGGGCTCTATGCCACGCCCGAATTGCTGGCAGAGCAGGGAGTGCCGGACTCGATCGTGCAATTGAAGGATTTCCCGTTGATCGGGCCAGACCGCAACCTGGCAGAAATCGAATTGCTCCAGCAGCAGGGTTTCGACTGCACCAGTGAGCGCACGCAGATTCGTACCGATGACCACCTGGCGCAACTGGCGGCCTTGCGTGCTGGCCTAGGCATTGGCGTATGTTCCAGTCAACTGGCCCAGCGGTATGGCCTGATGCGAGTGCTGCCGCAGCAGGTGGGTTTCGACGTGGATGTGTGGGTGGCCATGCACCAGGACATGCGCCGGGTGCCGCGGGTGGCGGTGGTGTTCGAGGCGGTAGGGGCGGGGTTGGCGGAGTTCCTTACGGCATGAGCCTTGACACTGCGAAGCGCTCGCGCAACGATCAACGCAATTTTCATAAATTGAGTTTCATTCATGGCGAAAGTCCACAAGCCGACCGATTTCAATGTCCTGTTGAACCAGTACGGCATGCAGGTATTTGAGCTCGCCCGCACTTTCAAGGCGGTCGATGACAAAGGCCGCTACCTGCATTGGGATGAGTTTCGTCGGTATCCCTCGCCAGGGGTACAAAAGGAGGCAGCGTGGGCGGCAATCAAGCTGTCCCGGGCCTGTGGCAGCAAGTCTCTGGAGCTTCGCAGTGCGTGCGGCAGCCCGTTTTTCCTGTGCACCACCGAGTTTTGCGAAGCGGTGATTCACGCTATCGAACAGGTGACCTCCAGGCTGGGGGGCGCCGCGGCGTCTTCTCCCCACTACCGAGACAACGCCAAGTACCTGGTTGACGCGTTGATGATGGAAGAGGCCATTTCCAGCGCGCAATTGGAAGGGGCGTCGACGACCCGCAAGATCGCCAAGGACATGTTGGCCAAGGAGCGCGCACCTCAGAATGATGATGAGCGGATGATCCTCAACAACTATCAACTGATGAAACATGCCAAGTACAACAAGGACGAAAATCTGTCTGTTGCGTTGATCTGCGAGTTCCAGAGCATCGCGACGGCCGGGGTTGATGAGGAGGATGCCCATCCTGGCCATATCCGTGAGGATGACGACATTTTTGTGGGCGGCCCAACGGATGAAATCATCCATCAGCCACCTCCAGCCTCGCTGCTGCCCGTCAGGCTTGAGGCCCTCTGCCTGTTCGCCAATGATCTGCATGATGGCCAGGACGGCAGGCCCTTCATCCATCCTGTGGTCAAGGCCATCATCCTGCATTTCATGATTGGCTATGAGCATCCCTTCCGGGACGGAAACGGGCGGACTGCACGTTGTCTGTTTTATTGGTTCATGCTCAAACACGGCTATTGGCCATTTGAATACATTTCCATCAGCACACTGCTCAAGGAAGCACCCATGCAATATGGGCGTTCCTATGTGCATACGGAAACCGACGCCTTTGACTTGACCTATTTCGTGACCTATCAGTTGCGGGTGATTGAGCGTGCAATCAAAGCGTTCATGCAACATTTCGAGAACAAACGGCAGGAGGCCGTTGAGCTGACGGCCTGGGTGCAGACACTGCAACTGAAGGGCGGGCTGAATTACCGGCAGGGGCATTTCTTGAAGAAAGTGCTCCAGCATCCGGGGCGGATTTTCACGCCCAAAGAGCTTACCCATGACTACGATATTTCGGAAAACACTGCCCGAAATGACTTGGAACGATGGGTCGGGATGAAGGTGTTATCCAAGGTGCAAGAGGGCAAGGGCTTTCTGTACATCGCCAGAGAGGATGCACAGGCCAATTTGATAACAATCGCTTCCAGGCATTGATCGAACACAAAAAAACCGGCTGATCAGGCCGGTTTGGGGTTCCCGCCAGCAGCGCGGGATTAAACGTTGTTGCCTTGCAGACGATCAGCACCGCCTTCAGCCAGGCCACGTTCTTGCAGACGATCAGCACCACCTTCAGCCAGGCCACG
>NZ_JACARN010000034.1:0-53660 GCF_013386605.1 Pseudomonas sp. IPO3749
GGCCCATGCGTACTTTTGGGCCTTTCCAAAAGTGAGCCGCTGTAAGAGCGGAACCATAAGCCGCCGTTACCTAAATAACGGATATGTACCCCTACCCCCTCACAAATTCTCATACCGATTCATATCCAACACCCCCTCCTCCACCGGCGTAGTCTCACGAATATACGCCGACAAATCATGGAAATACTGCCAAAACAACGGATGACTACGCCGCACACCCCAACGATCCACAATCTTCTCAAACCGCTTGGCATCCTTGGCCCGCTCCATTTCAGCCACAAACTCCGGCACTTCCTGGGCCGGAATATTGAACATAAAGTTCGGATAGCTGCTCAACACACCCGGATAAATCGTCACCGTATCCAGGCCCGGCTGATAGCGATAAGCCTCACCCAACAGAAACGCCACATTACTGTGAGCACGATTGCGCAACATGCTATAGACCACACGCTTACCGCTGGCAGTCTCAACCCGCAGCATCGTCGCTTCAGGCAATTGATCGATAACCTTGAGCCCAGCGGCCGGGCGTGACGCCAGGCGGCTCAGCGCCTGCTCCGCATCCTGAATGGCGGGGTCGACACCATCACGGGAACAATAGGCACCCATGCAACGGTTGATCGGATCCGGGCTCGCATTCAAATCGCCATAACGCGCCAGCAACTGGTTGGCAAAGTCACGCTTCGGATCGTTTTCGCTCAGGTGCAGGCCGGTAGGCTTATCGTCATCAATCGCCTCATAGTCCAGCCACAGCTTGAGTTTTCCGCTGTTCTGATACCAATCATCCATAAAGTCATCGCGAGAATCGGCCGGCATCAGGCGCAGGAAGTTCTGCTCGGCGCCATTGCGGATCAGGTCGAAGTACAACCGGGTCTGGGCCTGGTGCGACACATTGCCGAACACATCGAAGTTCACCGCCAACTGATAATAGGTGCGCTCCAGCAGCGGGTAGTCGAACAGCCACATGGTTTGTGGCACCTCGCCAATCAGGCCTTTGGTGACCGAGGCGCTGTCGAAGTGGCGGAAGATGCTCAGCAAGGCATTGTCATTACCGGCCCACAGGCTCGACCAGCTTGGCGGCGGCAAATCGGCATAGCTGTCGCGGCGCAGCGCCTCGTATGCATTGCGCTTGTCACGATAGGCCAACCACAGGCTGAGCACGCTGCCGACATCATCGTTCTGCCCCGGCATGGCCAGCAACGGCGTGGCCTGGCCGCGATAGCGCGCATCGGTGATGTACAGGTCGTGGTCCGGGTCCTGGAACAACGTCCAGAAGTTGTCGCGGATCACATCCGTGGCGATCTGCCCACGGCACACCGGCCCACGGATAAAGGTGCGCACGAAGTACTCGGCGTTATCCAGCATGAACTGGTAACGCGCCTTGGCCGGAATGGCTTCAAAGGTCTCAAACGGGTTAGCGCGCCGGCCCGGACCATAGCCCGGCAAGGCGTTGACCTGCCAATTGCCGGCGTAGAACAACTCTTTAATGCGTGCCATCTTCTCGGCACTGAACGGGTACGTGATGTGGGTTTTATGCACAATCACACCCTGCACCGGCCACAGGCGATAGTACACACGGGTGCCTGGGTCATCATTGGGGCGACGGGTGGCGATCAGGTCGATTGGCTGACCGCTTGGCGTACGCGAGCGCACCCACTGGAAGAAATGCCCCGGTTCGCCATTTTCGAAGTAGATGTGCGCGAGAAACAGATGTTCGAACAACCACCGCGCCACCAGGCTTTCCCGGGCGCCCGGCTGGTTGAACAGGTTTTCCCACTGCTGGACCTGCAAGGCTTCCTTGGCGCTGGGCGCCAGGCCTTGTTCATCGATAGGTGCGCCGGACGCGAGCCAACGCTGCAAAGTCTGGTATTGCTGGTCCGTCAGGCCGGTAACCGCCAGCGGCATGCCCTCCTTGGGATGGGCACCGGCATAGGCATTGAACTCGCCAGGCATGGCACACATGTTTTCGCGGTTCAGGCCCAGTACGATGTCTTCGGGCAGCTTGGAATTGGGTTGCAACGGTGCGTTATGGCCCAGTTCCAGCATGCGTGCCATCAGCGCAGCCTGGCTGCCCTGGGCATCCAGCACCGAATAGAAGCCCTTTTGCTGCCAGGCCTGCTTGCCGAAAGCGTCATAGAACAACCGTGTGGTCGGTGTCGCCTGGCTGCGCTCACCATCGTAGACCGGCACTTTGCTGGCGCCACGGGCCGCACCCTCGCCGCTGCCCAGGTTCAGTTGACAGGCAGAGTCGTAGCAGGCGTGGCAGGCCACGCATTTCTCGGTGAAGATAGGTTGAATGTCGCGGGTGTACGAAATCGCCGGGGCGGGTCCGTCGGCCTGTGCAATGCAGGCGACCAGTGCCAGGACGGCGCTGGTGATGAGGCGAAGTGACATGTATCCGGTCCCGATTCAATACGTACGCTGAAAATTTGCTGGTGATTCTACCGGGCCACACCCGACAGCAACATGAACGATATTCATGCAAAACCTGCACGTGCTCTAAATCGGCACAGGTTTGCTATGATTCACGCCCTCCGAAATGCCTGACCAGAGTAGTCCCATGTCCGATCGTAGCGTTCGTCTGCAAGCCCTTCATCAAGCCCTCAAGGAACGTATCCTGATCCTCGACGGCGGTATGGGCACGATGATCCAGAGCTACAAGCTTGAGGAAAATGACTACCGTGGCAAACGCTTCGCCGATTGGCCAAGCGACGTCAAGGGTAACAACGACCTGCTGGTGATCACCCGTCCGGACGTGATTGGAGGCATCGAAAAAGCCTACTTGGATGCCGGTGCCGACATCCTCGAAACCAACACCTTCAACGCCACGCGCATCTCCATGGCCGACTACGGCATGGAAGAACTGGCCTACGAGCTAAACGTAGAAGGCGCACGCCTGGCGCGCAAGATCGCCGACGCCAAGACCGCAGAAAACCCGGCCAAGCCGCGTTTCGTCGCCGGCGTGCTCGGCCCGACCAGCCGCACCTGCTCGCTGTCGCCCGATGTGAACAACCCCGGCTACCGCAACGTAACCTTCGATGAGCTGGTGGAGAACTACACCGAAGCCACCAAAGGCCTGATCGAAGGCGGCGCCGACCTGATCCTGATCGAGACCATTTTCGACACCCTCAACGCCAAGGCCGCGATCTTTGCCGTGCAGGGCGTGTTCGAGGCATTGAACATCGAACTGCCGATCATGATCTCCGGCACCATCACCGACGCCTCCGGCCGTACCCTGTCGGGCCAGACCACCGAAGCGTTCTGGAACTCCGTGGCCCACGCCAAGCCGATTTCCGTGGGGCTGAACTGCGCCCTGGGTGCCAGCGAGTTGCGTCCGTACCTGGAAGAGTTGTCGAACAAGGCCAACACCCACGTTTCTGCGCACCCGAACGCCGGTCTACCCAACGAATTCGGCGAGTACGACGAGTTGCCGTCACAAACCGCCAAGGTCATCGAAGAATTCGCCCAGAGCGGCTTTCTCAACATTGTCGGCGGTTGCTGCGGCACCACGCCTGGCCACATCGAGGCCATCGCCAAGGCCGTGGCCGGTTACGCGCCGCGCCAGATCCCGGATATCCCGAAGGCTTGCCGCCTGTCGGGCCTGGAACCTTTCACCATCGACCGCAGCTCGTTGTTCGTCAACGTCGGTGAGCGCACCAACATCACCGGCTCGGCCAAGTTCGCCCGCCTGATCCGCGAGGACAACTACACCGAAGCCCTGGAAGTCGCCCTGCAGCAGGTGGAAGCCGGCGCCCAGGTGATCGACATCAACATGGACGAAGGCATGCTGGATTCGAAGAAGGCCATGGTGACCTTCCTCAATCTGATTGCCGGCGAGCCGGACATCTCCCGCGTGCCGATCATGATCGACTCCTCCAAGTGGGAAGTGATCGAGGCTGGCCTCAAATGCATCCAGGGCAAGGGTATCGTCAACTCCATCAGCATGAAGGAAGGCGTGGAGCAGTTCATCCACCACGCCAAGCTGTGCAAGCGCTACGGCGCCGCCGTGGTGGTGATGGCGTTCGACGAAGCCGGCCAGGCCGACACCGAAGCGCGCAAGAAAGAGATCTGCAAGCGCTCCTACGACATTCTGGTTAACGAAGTCGGCTTCCCGCCGGAAGACATCATCTTTGACCCGAACATCTTCGCGGTCGCCACCGGGATTGAAGAGCACAACAACTACGCTGTCGATTTCATCAACGCCTGCGCCTACATCCGTGACGAACTGCCGTACGCGCTGAGCTCCGGCGGCGTGTCCAACGTGTCGTTCTCGTTCCGTGGCAACAACCCGGTGCGCGAGGCGATCCACTCGGTATTCCTGCTGTATGCGATCCGCAACGGCCTGACCATGGGCATCGTCAACGCCGGCCAGCTGGAGATCTACGACCAGATCCCGGCCGAGCTGCGTGACGCCGTGGAAGACGTGGTGCTCAACCGCACGCCGGAAGGCACCGACGCCCTCCTCGCCATCGCCGACAAGTACAAGGGCGACGGCAGCGTCAAGGAAGCCGAGACCGAAGAATGGCGCGGCTGGCCGGTGAACAAGCGCCTGGAACACGCGCTGGTCAAGGGCATCACCACGCATATTGTCGAGGACACCGAAGAGTCGCGATTGTCGTTCGCACGCCCGATCGAAGTGATCGAAGGTCCGCTGATGTCCGGCATGAACATCGTCGGCGACCTGTTTGGCGCGGGCAAAATGTTCCTGCCCCAAGTGGTGAAATCCGCCCGCGTGATGAAGCAGGCCGTGGCGCACTTGATTCCGTTCATCGAGCTGGAAAAAGGCGACAAGCCGGAAGCCAAGGGCAAGATCCTGATGGCCACGGTGAAAGGCGACGTGCACGACATCGGCAAGAACATCGTCGGCGTGGTGCTGGGTTGCAACGGCTATGACATCGTCGACCTGGGCGTGATGGTGCCGGCGGAGAAGATCCTGCAGGTGGCCAAGGAGCAGAAGTGCGACATCATCGGGCTGTCCGGCCTGATCACGCCGTCCCTGGACGAGATGGTGCACGTGGCCCGTGAGATGCAGCGCCAAGACTTCCACTTGCCGCTGATGATCGGTGGCGCCACCACCTCCAAGGCCCACACGGCAGTGAAGATCGAGCCCAAGTACAGCAACGATGCCGTGGTGTATGTCACCGACGCCTCGCGTGCAGTCGGCGTGGCGACTCAGCTGCTGTCCAAGGAGCTGAAAGCCGGCTTCGTGGAGCGGACCCGCGAAGAATACGTGGAAGTGCGCGAGCGCACCGCAAACCGCAGCGCCCGCACCGAACGCCTGAGCTACCCGGCCGCCATCGCCAAGAAGCCGCAGTTCGACTGGAGCACCTACACGCCGGTAGTGCCGACCTTTACCGGCGCCAAGGTGCTGGACACTATCGACCTCAAGGTGCTGGCCGAGTACATCGACTGGACGCCGTTCTTCATTTCCTGGGACCTGGCGGGGAAATTCCCACGCATCCTGACTGATGAAGTTGTCGGTGAAGCGGCGACCGCGCTGTACGCCGATGCCCAGGAAATGCTCAAGAAACTGATCGACGAAAAACTCATCAGCGCCCGTGCCGTGTTCGGTTTCTGGCCGACCAACCAGGTGCAGGACGATGACCTGGAAGTCTACGGTGACGACGGCCAGCCGATTGCCAAGCTGCATCACCTGCGCCAGCAGATCATCAAAACCGACGGCAAGCCGAACTTCTCCCTGGCCGACTTTGTGGCGCCCAAGGACAGCGGCGTGACCGACTACATCGGTGGTTTCATCACCACCGCCGGCATCGGCGCCGAAGAAGTCGCCAAGGCCTACCAGGACGCGGGCGACGACTACAACTCGATCATGGTCAAGGCCCTGGCCGACCGCCTGGCCGAAGCCTGCGCCGAATGGCTGCACCAGCAAGTGCGTAAAGACTACTGGGGTTATGCCAAGGACGAGCAACTGGACAACGAGGCGCTGATCAAGGAGCAGTACAGCGGCATCCGCCCTGCCCCGGGCTACCCGGCGTGCCCGGATCACACCGAGAAAGGCACCTTGTTCCAACTGCTGGACCCGGAGGCACGCGAGATGGAAGCGGGCCGCAGTGGCGTGTTCCTCACCGAGCACTACGCGATGTTCCCGGCTGCTGCCGTCAGTGGCTGGTACTTCGCGCATCCACAGGCGCAGTACTTTGCCGTGGGCAAGATCGACAAGGACCAGGTGGCGAGCTACACCGCGCGTAAAGGCCAGGACCTGAGCGTGACCGAGCGTTGGCTGGCGCCAAACCTGGGTTACGACAACTAAGCCCGGCGGGATTGTCTATGCTGTCCCTCACACACCTTGTGTCGAGGGATGTATGGACGATCCAGTCAACAACAAGCCCCCTACCTTCTGGCAAATGCTGCACAGCGTTATGGCGGCCGCGTTTGGCGTGCAAAGCGGCAAGAACCGCGCCCGCGACTTCACCCACGGCAAGCCCAGCCACTTTGTAGTGCTGGGTATTCTGTTCACGGCGGTGTTTGCCTTGACGCTATTCGGCATCGTCAAGCTGGTGCTGCTGTTGGCCGGTGTCTAGCGCAGCAGCAATTGCAGGCTGAACGGGTAACGGTAGGACCCCGGCTTGCCGACGGCAGACAGTGCCCGGAAATCAACGGGCGCCATGGGCCCCAGCAAGCGTTGTGCCTGGGGCGTGTCTATCAGCTGGAACAGCGATTGCTGGCGGTCACGCCCACCATGAGCGCTGATATCCACGCCCTTGGCGTCATCATTGATCAACACCATCGCCCAGCCGCCCAGGGTGAAATGCCCGGCGACCAGCGTACTCAACCGCCCTTCCAGCCGCGCCTGCAAGATCTGCGGCGAGCTGTTCACTGCGCTGAACAACACCTCCTGGCCCGGCACGCGCCCGCTGTCCTGTAACGCCTGCATGGCACCCAGCGCCATCTCGTCGTTGGCCGACCACACCAGCGCGGTTTGCGGATAGCGCTTGAACAGCAGCGTGGCTTGCTCGAACGCACGTTGACGGCTCCATTCGCCGTAGACCAACTGGCGCAGGCGTACTTCTGGGTGCTCGGCCAGGGCGCGGCGCAAGCCCTGTTCGCGCAATTGCGCGGCTGGGGTGGTCTTGGTGCCGGAGAATGCCAATAGGTCGATGGTCTCACCGGCTGCGACCGGACCGTGCTGGCGCAGTAGATCGGTGAGCATCAGGTAGCCGGCCTGTCCGTCGTCGGCAACCATGCTGGCGATCCAGCCTGCACTGTTGCCGAGCAATTGCACCTGATCGGCGGTCAGCGCGTTGTTCACGATCAGCAGCTTCACCCCACTGCCCTGGGCCATGCGCAGGATCTGCGGGGCGACGTACTGCTCGTTCACCAACACCAGATAATCCGGCCGCTCGTTGCCTTGCAGTGCTTCGCGGGCCTGGCTCAGGGTGTTATGGGCGTCACGCTCGGCATAGCGCACACGCAAATGCAGGCCGAGGTCCTTGGCACCGGCCTGCATGAATTGCGCGTAGCTGACCCAGAAGGTTTCCGTCGACATGCCAGGGTTGAGAAACACCACCGACGTGGCATGGGCCATCGCCCCGTACGCCGATCCCAGCAACCACACACACGCAATCAGCACCTTCGACATGGATGTTCAAGCCTTGAATATTGACCGCCATGATAGTGGCATTGCGACAGTCAATCGAGGCTGTTTACTGGTGGCTTACCCAGAACACGGCAGTTCCCACGACCAGAATGATCAGGAACAGGATGGCCCAGGCATCAACGGTACTGTCGGGTTTACGAGCTTTTGTCGAATTGCTCATCGCATCGCCTCTTGTCGGTTTTATAGGTGATAACGTTCAGACACGCTCACAGTAAAGTCGACGATTGCCCGCATGACAAATGTGGGTATCGCGATAACCGTTCTCATTAGTCATTTTGGTTATTTGCATATACTCAAACATCACTTTTGCGCATAAACGCAAACTGGTATCGTGCGCCGGCTCCGTTGGGAGTGCGCGGCCGTGCGCGCAGATTTGCCGAGAACAGGACCTATATGTACGTATACGACGAATACGATCAGCGCATCATCGAGGACCGCGTCAAGCAGTTCCGTGATCAGACCCGACGCTATCTGGCAGGTGAACTGAGCGAAGAAGAGTTCCGCCCTCTGCGCCTGCAAAATGGCCTTTATGTTCAGCGCTTTGCGCCGATGCTGCGGGTGGCCGTGCCCTATGGCCAACTGACGTCGCGCCAGACGCGCATGATGGCCAAGATTGCCCGCGACTTCGACAAAGGCTATGCCCACATCAGTACCCGCCAGAACGTACAGTTCAACTGGCCGGCGCTGGAAGATGTGCCGGATATCCTGGCTGAACTGGCCACCGTGCAGATGCACGCCATTCAGACCAGCGGTAACTGCCTGCGTAACGTGACCACCGATCAATTCGCCGGTGTTGCCGCCGACGAGCTGATCGACCCACGCCCCTGGTGCGAAATCGTCCGTCAATGGACCACCTTCCACCCCGAATTCGCCTACCTGCCGCGCAAGTTCAAGATCGCCATCAATGGCTCGACCTCGGACCGTGCGGCCATCGAGGTGCACGATATCGGCCTGGAGCCGGTGCACAACGCAGCCGGCGAGCTGGGCTTTCGCGTATTGGTCGGTGGCGGCCTGGGCCGTACCCCGGTGGTCGGTGCCTTCATCAACGAGTTCCTGCCGTGGCAGGACCTGTTGAGCTACCTCGATGCGATCCTGCGGGTCTACAACCGCTACGGCCGTCGTGACAACAAGTACAAGGCCCGGATCAAGATCCTGGTCAAGGCGCTGACCCCTGAGGTGTTCGCCCAGAAAGTCGACGCCGAGATGGAACACCTGCGCGGCGGCCAGACCACCCTGACCGAAGCCGAAGTGCACCGCGTCGCCAAGCACTTCGTCGACCCTGAATACAAGGCCCTGAGCAATCAGGACGCCGAGTTCGCAGCGCTGGACCAAGAACACCCAGGCTTCGCCCGCTGGCGTGGCCGCAACACCCTGGCGCACAAGAAACCAGGTTATGTCGCGGTGACCCTGTCGCTGAAACCGACCGGTGTTGCACCGGGCGATATCACCGACAAGCAGCTGGACGCCGTCGCCGACCTGGCCGAGCGCTACAGCTTCGGTCAACTGCGCACCTCCCACGAGCAGAACATCATCCTCGCGGACGTTGAACAGAGCCAACTGTTCACCCTGTGGGGCGAGCTGCGCGAAGGCGGTTTCGCCACGCCGAACATCGGCCTGCTGACCGACATCATCTGCTGCCCAGGCGGCGATTTCTGCTCCCTGGCCAACGCCAAGTCGATCCCGATTGCCGAATCGATCCAGCGCCGTTTCGACGACCTGGACTACCTGTTCGACATCGGCGAGCTGGACCTGAACATCTCCGGTTGCATGAACGCCTGTGGTCACCACCATGTCGGCCACATCGGCATCCTGGGCGTGGACAAGAAAGGCGAAGAATTCTACCAAGTGTCCCTGGGTGGCAGCGCCAGCCGCGATGCGAGCCTGGGCAAGATCCTCGGCCCATCCTTCGCCCAGGAAGCCATGCCCGAGGTGATCGGCAAACTGATCGATGTGTACATCGAACAGCGCACCGAAGATGAGCGTTTCATCGACACCTACCAGCGCATCGGCATCGACCTGTTCAAGGAGCGCGTCTATGCAGCGAATCATTAAGAACAACGAAGTCCTCGACGAAACCTGGCACCTGCTGCCCAAGGACGCGAGCTTCGACGGCATTTCCAACTGCGACGACCTGATCGTGCCGTTGGCCCTGTGGCGCGAACACGCGCACGCCCTCAAGGCCCGCGACGGCGGCCTGGGCGTATGGCTGGATGCGGAGGAAGAAGCCGAAGAAATCGGTGACGACGTGGAGCACTTCCAGGTCATCGCCCTTAACTTCCCGGCTTTCACCGACGGCCGCAACTACTCCAACGCGCGCCTGCTGCGTGACCGTTATGGTTACAAAGGCGAGTTGCGCGCGATTGGCGATGTGCTGCGCGACCAGCTGTTCTACCTGCGCCGCTGCGGGTTCGATGCCTTCGCCCTGCGCGCCGACAAAGACCCGTACGAAGCGCTGGAAAGCCTCAAGGACTTCTCGGTAACGTACCAGGCCGCCACGGACGAACCGCTGCCGCTGTTCCGTCGTCGCTGAGTCTTGGCGCATGAAAAAGCCCTGGCATGCCAGGGCTTTTTTTATGCATTGAGTTTGATCGACGCCAGCACCTGCTTTTGCCCCATGCTGCACGGCACACCTTCGGGCTGCGCGCGCACCGCTTCGATCACCCCCAGCAATTGCGCCTTGCTATGAGCCAGTTGCGCTTGCATCGCTTCGATCTGCGCGACCTTGCGCTCCAGCGCTTCGATCAGCTCTTCACGCTTGTGCTCACCCGGCGCCGGCATCAGCGCCTTGAGTTCCTGCAAGGTAAAACCTGCCTGTTGCGCGCTCTGAATCAGCTGCAACGTCTGCAACGCTTCCGCCGAGTAGCGCCGATAACCATTGGCTTGGCGCCCCACCTGGCTGATCAGCCCCTCGGCTTCATAAAAGCGGATCCGCGACGCCGCCAGCCCACTCTGCTTTGCCAGCTCACCAATATTCATCGCTGCACCTGCTTGACATTAAAGTTAACTTTAAGCTTAGCCTGAGGCCTCCCCCGCTCAGGAGTCAACCCATGTCACCCTTTGAAGCCCTGCAACTGCCCAATGGCCAAGTCCTTTCCAACCGCATCGCCAAGGCCGCGATGGAAGAAAACATGGCCGACGGCAATCAGGCACCGTCCCCTGAACTGAAGCAGTTGTACAAGGCTTGGGCACAGGGCGAGCCTGGCTTGTTGATCACCGGCAACGTGATGGTCGACCGCCGCGCCATGACCGGCCCCGGTGGCGTGGCTCTCGAAGACGAGCAGCACCTGGCGAGCTTTCGCGAGTGGGCCGACGTGGCGCGCGGCAACGGCGTGCACTTCTGGGTACAACTCAGCCATCCAGGCCGCCAGACCCCGGCCAACCTGCGCCAGCAAGCCATTGCGCCGTCCGCCGTAGCGCTCGACCTGGGGGCTTTCTCGAAGATGTTTGCCACGCCCAAGGCCATGACCGAGGACGATATCCAGGATGTGATCCAGCGCTTTGCCACCAGCGCACGCCTGGCTGAAAAAGCCGGGTTTACCGGCGTGCAGATCCACGGCGCCCATGGCTACTTGCTCAGCCAGTTCCTATCGCCTCTGAGCAACCAGCGCACCGACCGCTGGGGCGGTTCCCTGGAAAACCGCGCGCGGCTGTTGCTGGAAGTGATCCGTGCGGTGCGCGCCAGCGTCAGCCCGTCGTTTTGTGTCGCCGTCAAACTCAACTCCGCCGACTTCCAACGGGGCGGTTTTGCAGAAGCCGATGCACGCGCCGTGGTCGAAATGCTCAACCCGCTGCCCATCGACCTGCTGGAATTATCCGGCGGCAGTTACGAAGCACCGGCCATGCAAGGCGAAGCGCGTGACGGCCGCACCCTGGCGCGGGAGGCGTACTTCCTGGAGTTCGCCAGCCAACTGGCGACCATTGCCAAGATGCCGGTAATGGTCACCGGCGGCATACGTCGCCTGCCCATCGTGCAACAGGTGCTGGACAGCGGCGTCGCCATGGCCGGGATCGCTACCGCCCTGACGCTGGAACCGCAGCTGATCCAGCACTGGCGCGAAGGTCGCGACCCCAACCCGCAGCTCAAGCCCATCGACTGGAAACGCAAACCGCTGGCCTCCCTCGCCATCCTTGCCGTGGTGCGCTACCAGATGCGCCGCCTCAGCCGCGGCCATTTGCCCAAGGCCAACGTCGCGCCGTGCATGGCGCTGGTGCGGGACCAATGGTTTCTGGCGCGACGCACCCGGCAGTACCGCGCAGCCATGACGCAATCTTCACATTAAAGGATGAACATCCGCCGTGATCGAACTGTCCCCTATTGATCAGCAGTTTTTAACCTCACTGACGATTGGAGTTCTTCATGGCGAAAATCAACCTGGCCCAGCAATTGGCGACCACCCTTGAACAGGCGGGGATCAAGCGCATCTGGGGCCTGACCGGCGATAGCCTCAATGGCCTCACCGACGCCCTGCGTACCATGGACAGTATCGAGTGGATGCATGTGCGTCACGAGGAAGTGGCTGCGTTCGCGGCCGGCGCCGAAGCGGCGGCCACCGGAGAACTGACCGTGTGCGCCGGCAGCTGCGGGCCGGGCAACCTGCATTTGATCAATGGCCTGTTCGACTGCCATCGCAATCATGTGCCGGTGCTGGCGATTGCCGCGCAGATTCCGTCGTCGGAGATCGGCCTGAACTACTTCCAGGAAACCCATCCGCAGGAACTGTTCAAGGAGTGCAGCCACTTTATCGAGCTGGTCACCAACCCCGAACAGATGCCTCACGTGCTGCACCGCGCCATGCGGTCGGCGATCCTCAATCGCGGCGTGGCGGTGGTGGTGATTCCGGGCGATGTGTCGCTGCTGGAAGTCGAAGACAAGCTCAAGCCGTGGCCCGCCTTGCATGCGCCACGCACGCTGCCGGCGGAGCAGGACCTGCAACGCCTCACCGAGATCCTGGAAAGCAGCCAGAAAACCACCCTGCTGTGTGGCAGCGGCTGTGCCGGCGCCCATGACCAGGTGGTGGCCCTGGCCGACGCCCTCGGCGCCCCTGTGGTACACGCCCTGCGCGGTAAAGAACACGTGGAATGGGACAACCCGTTCGACGTGGGCATGACCGGCCTGATCGGCTTCAGCTCTGGCTACCATGCCATGCTCGACTGCGACACCTTGATCATGCTCGGCACCGACTTCCCCTACCGCCAGTTCTACCCAACCGACGCCAAGATCATTCAGCTCGACCGTAACCCGCAGGCCCTCGGCCGCCGCGCCACACTGGACCTGGGCATTGCCGCGGATGTCAGCGAAACCATCGGCGCCCTGCTGCCGCGCCTGACGCGCAAGACCGATCGCAGCTTTCTCGAAACGTCCCTGAAGCATTACGAGAAAGCCCGCCAAGGACTGGACGACCTCGCTCAACCCTCAAAAGCCAATCGACCGATTCACCCGCAATACGTCGCACGTTTGCTCAGTGAGTTGGCGGATGACGATGCAATCTTTACCGCCGATGTCGGATCGCCCACCGTGTGGGCTGCGCGCTATTTGAAGATGAATGGCAAGCGCCGCCTGATCGGTTCGTTCAACCACGGCTCCATGGCCAATGCCATGCCCCAGGCGATAGGTGCGCAAGCAGCCTTTCCGGATCGGCAGGTGATCTCGATGTCGGGTGACGGTGGTTTCGCCATGCTGATGGGGGATTTCATCTCGTTGGCGCAGCTGAAGCTGCCGGTGAAAGTCATCGTTTTCGATAACTCTTCCTTGGGGTTCGTAGCCATGGAAATGAAGGCTGCGGGCTATCTGGATGCCGGTACCGAGCTGAAAAACCCGGACTTCGCCGCCATGTCCAACGCCATGGGCATTCTCGGCATTCGCGTGGAGCAATCCGAAGACCTGGAACCGGCCCTGCGCCGTGCCCTCGCCCATGACGGCCCGGTGCTGGTGGACGTGGTCACCGCGACCCAGGAGTTGGTGATGCCGCCGACCATCAAGCTGGAACAGGCCAAGGGGTTCAGCCTGTATATGCTCAAGGCGGTGATGAGTGGCCGTGGCGATGAGGTGATCGAACTGGCGCGGACCAACTGGTTGCGCTAGCGCAAGGAAGCACCGTAGCGGACCACTACTTCGGTGATCACCTCGACCATGCGTGGGTCCGCCTCCGGCGCGCTGAACAGACGGAACTCGGCATCGGGCAATTCGGGCAAACCGTGCTCCGCGCCGAGTATCGTCAAACCTGGCACCAGTTGGCTGCGCGCGATCGGCGCGATGGCGAATCCTGCCAGCGCAGCGGCATGCAGCGCCGCATAGCTGGAGCAAAGCATAGCGGTACGTTGGACGATGCCCACCTGGGCCAAGCGTGAAAGCGCCGCTTCGCGATAAGGGCAAGGCTCGGGAAACAGCGCCAAGGGCAAGGGCGTCGGCAGTGTCGTCAGCGGTTGCGCAGACCAGGCCCATACCAACGGCTCCTGCCACAGCGCCAGGCCAGGCTCGCTGGACTCGCACAATGAACCGACCACAACATCCAGCTCGCCCTGCTTCATCAATGCCAGCAACGAACCGGGAATGCCCACCTGCACAGTGATTTGCAGGCCGGGATATTGCGCGGCAACCTCCTGCAACTCGCGCAACAGACGCGCATCCGCAAACTCTTCCGACACTCCAACGCGCAAGCTTCCTTCAAATGCCGAGCGCGTCAGCTCGGCCCAAGCATTGCGATTCAGCGCCAGGATGCCCCGTGCGTACGCCATGAGGCGTTCGCCGTCCGGCGTCAGTTGCTGAGAGCGCGTGGTGCGGGTGAGCAAGGGCTTGCCCACCTGCTCCTCCAAACGACGCAGATGCCCGCTGACCGCCGATTGTGTGAGGTGCAAACGGGCAGCGGCGCGGCTGAAGCCTTCTTCATCCACCACGGCGACAAAGGTTTTTAGCAGGACGATATCGAACATATTCTGATAACAGATTAATCAAGCGATAAAACACGATTTATATTTCACTTGGCGCTATGTTGCAATGCTTGGGTCATCTTTCTCCGAGACCTGCCATGACCACCCTCCTGCACATCGAATGCTCACCGCGCAAACAGCGCTCCGCCTCTTTGGAAATCGCCCGCCAGTTTATCGCGCGGTATCAGCAGAACGCGCCCGACACCCAGGTCAATACCCTGGACCTCTGGGCGCTGGACCTGCCCGAATTCGACGGCCCGATCATGGACGCCAAATACGCCGGGCTCAGTGGAACGCCCATGAGCGAAGAACCAGCCCTCGCCTGGGAAACGCTGAAAAGGCTGGCAGCCCAACTGCATCAGGCTGACGTGCTGGTGTTCTCGGTTCCGCTGTGGAATTTCGCCGTGCCCTACAAGCTCAAGCACTTTATCGACGTGGTGTCGCAGAAGGACGTGTTGTTCGAATTCAGCCCGGAGCACGGTTTGCGCGGGCTGCTGCGCAACAAGACGGCGGTGAACGTGTATGCGCGGGGTATGGATTTTTCGGCGCCGGACACCCAGGCGATGGATTTCCAGAAGCCTTACATGGAGGCCTGGCTAGGCTTTATCGGGGTGACGGATGTGCACTCGCTCTATGTGGAGAAGACCATCCTGGGGCCGGAGGTCGATCAGGCGTCGCGCCTGAAAAGCACGGAGTTGGCGTTGTTGCTTGCGGATCAGTTGGCCTGACACGCGGGGGAAAAACTGATGTGAACACTGTACCTGTGGCGAGGGAGCTTGCTCCCGCTGGGCCGCGAAGCGGCCCCAAAAGATGGGCCTGCTGCGCAGTCCAGCGGGAGCAAGCTCCCTCGCCACAAAGTCCGGAGTATTCAGCCGTGCTGTTTTTCGACCCACTTGCCATAGGCGTCAATGAACGCCTGCAAGAACGGCCTGGTCTTTTCCGAGACCTTGCCCGCCTCGTCAAACACACTGCCCGCGCCGCCCAGATAGGCCTCCGGCTGCTGCATGCACGGTACATCAAGGAACACCAGGGACTGGCGCAGGTGATGGTTGGCGCCAAATCCACCAATCGCACCCGGCGATACACTGATGATCGCGCCCGGCTTGCCACTCCAGGCGCTCTGCCCGTAAGGCCGCGAACCGACGTCGATGGCGTTCTTCAACGGGGCGGGCACGGAGCGGTTGTATTCCGGGGTCACGAACAACACCGCGTCGGATGAACTCACGTGTTTGCGGAAAGTACTGTAGGCTGCCGGCGGTGTCGCACCGTCAATGTCTTCGTTGTAGAGCGGCAAATCGCCAATTTCCACAATGTTCAACTTCAGGTTGGCCGGGGCCAGTTCGGCCAGTGCCAGTGCGACCTTGCGGTTGATCGAGTCTTTTCTCAAGCTGCCGACCACGACGGCTACGGTGTAAACCTTGCTCATTGGGGTTTCCCGACGTCTGACTAAAGGAGCTTGTAGTTATAGAGTCTTCGCGGCGTGTTCACCAGAAGGTTTTGATATTCCTGCGGGCGTTTGCCTGGCACCGCGACACGTAGGAAGCATCTGAAAATATCAGCGAATAGTATTTTTATTCCGTAAGTAAACTACCCCGCTCCATGACGGTCTACAGAACCGCAAATCGAGTGTTTATCTCCAGAGGTTCTAAACAGATGGCAGCAGTATTAGTCGGACAGTTTCATGCCAGAGACGCAGAAGGACGCGTGTATTCGGTGCATGAGTTCCAGGAATCCAACCCGGCGCAAGGCGACCTGGCTGGCTCGGCACCTACCACCACCTACAAGCTGGCCATTGGCGACCGTGTAGAGAAACTGGAAGGCGACGAATTCAAGTTGATCCAATCGGGCACCATTCTTGTGCGCGAATCGCAAACCACCCTCGCGTCCTAAGATTTGGCCCTATCGACCTGCTCAGTCCTGGCCATTGACGGCATTGACTGGGCTGGGGTGATCACGGACGACGGATCTCCGTGACCTCGATGCCCTGCTCTCCCTGCACCTTCTTCAGCGTCACCATCAACCGCCCCCGCTCGCCTTCAACGGCATACATCGAACGCTGGTAGCCCGCCGAGTTGTAGCCGGGATGCGCGACCACCTGCCTGACCAACTCCATGCCCAGCACCGAGCCTACCTGCTCGACCACCTGTTCCTGGGAGCGGATAAAGGCTTCAAATGCGAGGTTTTCCGGCGCGGTTTCGTTTTGAGTGTCGAGGAGATAAGCAGCCACGCAGCCGACGGTCACCAGGACCAGCAGTTGCTTGGCCGTTACCCCGAGGAAAATCGAGGGTAAAGGCATATGAGACCAGACCTGTTTTTGTTGTTAATGCCGGTAGCCGGCTGTGGTCGTTGATGATCAGCATCGCCATTCTATTGAATACCGGGCCCGCTGCACATAGACTCCGGCGATGCGTTTACGTCATATCGAAGTGATTCAAGCCATCTTGCAGACCGGACACCCAGGCTTGGCCGCCGAGTGGTTGCAACTCTCCGTGGACGATGTGGAAGCCGCGCTCAAGGACGCCGAGCAGCAGCTGGGCTTTATGCTGTTCGCCAGTGTGCGTGGACGCTTGCAGGCCACCCGGGAAACCCTGGAACTGCAAGCTGAGATCGCCCACGTCTATGAAGCGCTGGAGCCGGTGCAACGACTGGCCAGCCGCTTGAAACACCATCATGCCCCCACTCTGCGCGCCCTCTGCACGCCGCCCCTGGCCAATCAACTGCTACCGCAAAGCATTGCAGCGTTGCGCCGACGCTTTCAGGACACACCGTGCAACCTGTCGAGCCAACCGACCCGAGAGATCGTCAGGAGTTTGCTGCTGCACGAAGCCGATGTGGGTTTGAGCCTGCATGACCCGGAACATCCGCAGATTCACTGCACGGTATTGGCCCAGGGCAAACTGCAATTGCTCGCCCCCCATGGCTGGCTCAAGCCCAAGCAAAAATACATCGCGCTACAGGATCTGGCCGGGCAATCGATGATCGGCCTGGAAGGGCAAGACCCGCTCAGCCGCCTGCTGGATGCCAAGCTGCAAGCCCTGCGCCCGCTACCCGTGGTGCAGACACGCGTACAGACCTACCAAATGATGCGCAGCATGGTAGAAGCGGGAGAAGGCCTGGCAGTGGTCGACCCCTTCACCGCGTTCGGCGCGCGTGAGGCGGGGCTGGATGCCTGCCCGGTGTCGCCGCCGATCATCGTCAGCCTGTACGCGCTGACCCTCAAGGACGGCGTGACCTCACCCGCGCTTAATGCGCTGCTGGAAATCGTGACGCAAAAGGCCGAGGGCCTGTTGGCAGGTTAAGGCTTGTCGACTTCGCTCTTGAACAGCCGATACCAAAAAATCGCTACTTCACGGGTTTGCGGATCGATGCCGCGATAGCGCAGGTGATCGACCCCGCCCATCACATAACCGCAACGCTCGTACAATCGGCAGGCGCCCAGGTTGTTGTTCTGGGTTTCCAGCATCATGCCCGGCAGGTTCTTCTTGCGACTCCAGAACTGCGCCACATCCAGCAACGCCTTGGCCACCCCATGACGCCGCGCAGGCAAGGCCACCGCCAGTTCGTCGACGTGGGCAAAACCATTCCAGTTGGTGCTGACCACGATATGTCCCACCGGGCGATCATCCAGGTAGGCCATGAAGATCGCGCTGTCGGGCGCATCGCGGAAACTGGCGAACTCTTCAGGGTCTATGCCATAACACTTGCGGTACGGCAGGATGCGCTCCACGGGCCATTGATCGACCCGCGTGCCCATCTGCGGCTCACCGTAGGCGCTGACTTCAAAGCTGAAGTCATTGCCCCACACGTAGGCATCAAAGCCTTCGTCGGCGACCCGTACACTGAGCCCCGGATACTTCGGGTTCATTACAGCTTGCATAACCATCCTTAACCCTTGATGCAATCGACGGTGTAACAACGACCACTGCCGTCATCTTCGTGTTGCAACCCATGAACATCGGCGACAAAACCGGGGAAACTGCTATCGAACGTCCGGGCAAACGCCAGGTAGTCGATGATCGAGCGTGTCGACTCGGTAAAGCGCTCGCCCGGCATGATCAATGGAATACCGGGCGGGTAAGGCACCAGCATCACTGCTGCGACGCGGCCTTGCAAGGCATCAATAGAGACTGCCTCCACTTCGCCCCTCACCAATTGGTCGTAGGCGTCGGCCGGTTTCATCGCGATTTCCGGCAAGACGGTGTACATGCGCTTGAGGTGTTTGGCCGTGGCATTGCTGCGGTAACAGCCGTGCAATTGGTTGCACAAATCGCTCAAACCCAGCCCTTGGTAACGCGCCGGCCCTTGGGCAAACACCGAAGGCAGGCAACTGGCCAGGCTGACATTCGCGTCGTAACTGCGCTTGAATTCCAGCAACTCGGTGAGCAAGGTACTCCATTTGCCCTTGGTGATGCCCATGGAGAACAACACAAGGAAGGAATACAGCCCGGTTTTTTCCACCACCAGTCCACGCTCCCAGAGGAATTTGCTGACGACCGCTGCGGGAATCCCGCAATCGCTGAGGGCGCCGCCGGCATTGAGGCCGGGCATCACCAGGGTCACTTTGATCGGGTCCAGCAGCACATAGTCTTCGGCCACGTCGCCGAAGCCATGCCAATCATCCTCAGGATGCAACAGCCAATCGGCGGTGACGACGCGGTCGATACCCGCGACCGAGGGCGGCTGCCAGATCGAAAACCACCAATCCTCTTCAGCAATGTGCTGGCGCAAGTTGGCCAGGGCGCGGCGGAAACTCAATGCCTCGTCGAACATTTCCTGCAACAGCGAACGCCCGGCCGGGCCTTCCATCATCGCCGACGCTACATCCAGCGAAGCAATGATGCTGTATTGCGGCGACGTGGAGATGTGCATCATGAAGGCTTCGTTGAACCGATCACGGTCCAGTTGGCGTGCGCCACCGTCCTGCACATGGATCATCGAGGCCTGGCTGAAGGCCGCTAGCAGCTTGTGGGTCGAGTGGGTGGTGAACACCAACGGGCTGTCTGGCGTGCGCGAAGTGCCCATGCCGTAGCGCCCGGCGAAAAACTCGTGAAACGCCGCGTAGGCATACCAGGCTTCGTCAAAATGCAGCACCTCGACACTGTTGCCCAGTTGCTGCTTGATCAGCTCGGCGTTGTAGCAGAGCCCGTCATAGGTGGAATTGGTCACCACCGCCATTTTCACTTTCGGCGGGCGGCCACGGGTCAGCGGGCTGGCGTCGATCTTGGCGCGGATCGATTCGGGGCTGAATTCACTCAGGGGAATCGGGCCGATAATCCCCAATTCGTTACGTTCGGGGCACAGGTACAACGGGATGGCGCCGGTCATGATGATCGAGTGCAACACCGACTTATGGCAATTGCGGTCCACCAGCACCAAGTCATCGCGGCCGACCATGGAATGCCAGACGATCTTGTTGGCGGTAGAGGTGCCGTTGATCACGAAGAAGGTGTGGTCGGCGCCAAAGTTGCGCGCGGCGCGGGCTTCGGCTTCGGCCAGTGGGCCGGTGTGGTCCAGCAACGAGCCGAGTTCAGGCACCGATACCGAGAGGTCGGAGCGCAGCGTGTTTTCCCCGAAGAACTGATGAAACGCCTGCCCCACCGGGCTCTTGCGGTAGGCCACGCCACCGCCATGGCCGGGGGTGTGCCAGGAGTAATTGGAGTCGGCGGTATGTTGCACCAGCGCCTTGAAGAATGGCGGCAACAGGCCATCCAAATAGGTGCGTGCCGCACGGGCGACTTGCCGCGCAAGAAACGGCACGGTGTCTTCGAAGAGATAGAGAATGCCGCGCAGCTGGTTGAGTTCGCTCATGGCGTCGGCGGGCGCATTTTCCAGGGTGACTTGCTCGCCCAGGGCAAAGATCGGCAGGTTCGGCGCCCGCAGCCGCGCCAGGCGGATCAGCTCGACCATGTTTTGCAGCAGGTGGGTATTTTCGCCGGCACCCTCGGCGGCGATCAGCATGCACGCCAAGCCATGATGGGTAGACGCCACCAATCGCCCTTCGGCGTAATCCACTGCGGAAAAAATACTGAAGCCCTCTTGTTCCAGCTCTCGGGCGATGCCTCGAACCCGGTCACCGGCAACGGTGTCGGCCTTGATGTCACGGTGCACGATAAGCACAGGAAACTTCAGGTCTTTGTACATGAGTGCGTTCAGTCCTGAGGGCTATGCACTCAAGGGTAGAAGCTGGGGGGCGATGACGCGAATGAAGATTTCAACGGTTGTACAAATCAAAGGTGGGAGCGGGCTTGCTCGCGAATGCAGTGTGTCAGTCGATAGATAAGTTAACTGAACCACCCTATTCGCGAGCAAGCCCGCTCCCACATGTTTACCGCGCTTTTCCAGCCTATTGCTGGGTCAGGGTCGACCACAACGCCGGCGCACCCGCCGACTTGGCAATCGCTTCCAGCCGCGCCGCATGCTCGGCCAGGTCCTGCTCACTGGCGCGGATGATCGTGGTCGGCTTGCGGTCGCCTGGCAGGCGACGGATTTCCGAAGGACGGTTGCCCGAGCCTTCCGCCGAGCCACTGCCATCGGAAGCGTTACCCGCCAGGGACAGGCTGGTCTGCCCGCCGGTCATGGTCAGGTAGACGTCAGCAAGAATCTCGGAGTCGAGCAAGGCGCCGTGAAGTTCACGGCCGGAGTTGTCGACGCCATAACGCTTGCACAAGGCATCGAGGCTGTTGCGCTGGCCGGGGTGGCGCTCACGGGCCATCATCAAGGTGTCGAGGATCGAGCAGTGCTGGGAGATGTCTGCGCGATCGGTCTGCCCCATCAGGGCAAATTCGTTGTTGATGAAGCCGACGTCGAACGCCGCGTTATGGATGATCAACTGGGCGCCGTTGATGAACTCAAAGAATTCATCGGCGACTTCAGCGAAACGCGGCTTGCCCTTGAGGAACTCGTCGGTGATGCCGTGGACGCCGATCGCGCCTTCGTCACTGTCGCGGTCCGGTTGCAGGTAGACGTGGAAGTGACGCCCGGTGAGGCGGCGACCCATCAGTTCGACACAGCCGATTTCAATGATCCGGTGGCCGTCGGTCACCGGCATGCCGGTGGTTTCGGTATCGAGTACAACAGATCGGATGGCCATCAGGGTTCAGCTCTCAACGGTGTGGTGTATTTCAAGGCGCGCGATATTAACACGTGAGTCGACATCAGCTCTGTTTGTAGCCGCGCACTTCGTCTACGCCACGGTTGGCCAACTGGTCGGCGCGCTCGTTGCCGGGGTGGCCGATGTGGCCGCGTACCCATTTCCAGGTGATGTCATGGCGATTGCATTGTTCATCGAGCAGTTGCCACAGGTCGGCATTCTTCACCGGCTCCTTGGCCGCCGTCTTCCAGCCGCGTTTCTTCCAGTTGACCATCCACTCGTTGATGCCCTTCATCACGTATTGCGAGTCGGTCACCAGCAACACGTTGCAACGGCGCTTGAGTTCTTCCAGGCCGCGAATCGCGCCCATCAGCTCCATGCGGTTGTTGGTGGTATTGGGCTCGCCGCCCCACAACTCTTTCTCCACGCCCTTGCACACCAGCAACGCGCCCCAGCCGCCAGGGCCGGGGTTGCCTTTGCAGGCGCCATCGGTGAAGAGTTCTACGCTATCGGTCATCGGTTGCTCGGTATTCATTCAAAAAGAGGGTCATGCGTCGCTTTGCTTGCGGTTGACCTTGGCCATCGGCATCGGCACCAACTTGCCCATCGGCTCGCGGCGTACCTGTTGCACCGGCCGCAACCCAACCACGATCTTGCGCGCCACCAGCAGATAGAAGCCGCCACCCGACAATTGCCAGGCGCCTGCGCGGCGCTCCCAGCCTGCCAGGCGGGCTTGCCACTTGGTCGACGCAAGCGGCGGACGATAGCACCCGAAGCGGCGTTTCTCCAGCGCGAAGCCCAGCAGGTTCAGCCAGTCCCCTACCCGTTGCGGCGAGATGCAACGCGCCTGGCGCAAGGCGTCGTGGGCGAACACATGGCGCAAGCCCCAACTGCTCCAGGGGTTGATCCCGACAATCAGCAAATGACCACCCGGACGCACGCTGCTCGCCGCTTCGCGCAGCAAGCCGTGGGGCGACAGGCAGAAATCCAGGCCATGCTGCAACACCACCACGTCGGCGGCGTGCTCGCTCAACGGCCAGGCCTGCTCCTCGCAGACAATCTCCACCCCCGGCAACGGTGCACCCAGGCGCACATTGCGCTGCACCTGGGGCGCGCACGGTGGCGTTTCGGCCGAAGGTCCGTAATGCACCAGGTAGCCGCCAAAGAACCGGCCCAACTCGTCTTCGAGCATGCGCCGTTCTTCGTCCAGCAGAAATTGCCCGATCGGACCGGACAGCCATTCACGGGCTGCACTGATCAGGGCCAGCCACTCAGGATCGGCCTGGGCGAACGCTTTATCAGTCATTGCATTCTCCAACTCGCCTAGACGTTCTAAGATGCACCAATGTGTTCAGCTTGGCGAATCGAAGAATGATACAGATCAGTGCCCTGCCCGCCTTCACCGATAACTACATCTGGTTGTTACAAGACCCGAGCACCCAGCGCTGCGCCGTGGTCGACCCCGGCGATGCCGCGCCGGTGCTGGCCTGGCTCAAGCAAAACCCTGAGTGGGTCCTGAGCGACATCCTGATCACCCACCATCACCACGACCATGTCGGCGGCGTCGAACAACTCAAACGGGTGACTGACGCCAAGGTCTACGGCCCGGCCAACGAGAAAATCCCGGCGCGGGACGTCGCCCTGAACGATAACGACCGCATCAGCGTGCTCGGCTGGGACTTCGACATTTATACCGTGCCCGGCCACACCCTGGGCCATATCGCGTTTTATCACCAGGGCGTGCTGTTCTGTGGCGACACCCTGTTCGCCGCCGGTTGCGGGCGCCTGTTCGAAGGCACGCCAGAACAGATGCACACCTCACTTGAGCGCTTGGCCGCACTGCCCGCCGACACCTTGGTGTACTGCACCCACGAATACACACAAAGCAACCTCAAGTTTGCCCAGGCCGTGGAACCGGACAATGCCGATATCGCCGAACGGGTGGAAAACGTCCGCCAATTGCGCGAACGTGGCGAGATCACGCTGCCTTCCAACCTGGCCCTGGAAAAGCGCACCAACCCCTTTCTGCGCACCTCTGAAACATCCGTTAAACAAAAAGCGGACGAACGGAATGGCCGCGACAACCGCTCTGGGGCCGAGGTGTTTGCTAGCTTGAGGGCGTGGAAAGATAAGTTCTAACGGGAAGCAATCTGATACGCAATTTCTGAATGGTTGACCGGAACCAAACGGGTTTCTAGAATCGCCCGACATTTTTGCCCGGAACTTACTTCCAGCCAATGTCGTCATCTATTCGTAAATCCAACCATTCAGACGCATTGACCCGCCTGGCTCAAGCTGTGGCGGTGGCTGTGTCCGCCACGCTGGCGGGCTGCCAATCAAGCAATTTCACCGCACAATCCACCGTGCAACCCAAGCCAAACCTCAGCGCCAAGATCAAACAGAAACCCGTCATCTGGCTTTCGCAGAAGCCCGCTCCCGAAGTGCCCCAGGATGTCTGGGAGCGCATGCGAAGGGGCTTTCAACTGCAGGACGGTGTAGGCGTCAACCCACGTATCGAGCAACAGCGACTGTGGTTCGCCAGCAACCCTTCCTTCCTTGAGAACGCCGGCGAACGCGGCAGCCTCTATATTCATTACATCGTCGAACGCCTTGAAGAACGCAACATGCCCCTGGAGCTGGCGCTGCTGCCAGTGATTGAAAGTGCCTACAACCCAATGGCCTATTCGCGCAGCGATGCGGTCGGCTTGTGGCAGTTCATCCCCTCCACCGGGCGCTACTTCAACCTGCGCCAGACCCGCGCCTATGATGGCCGCCGCGACATCACCGCCTCCACCACTGCCGCCCTCGACTACCTGACCCGTCTGCACGACATGTTCAACGGTGACTGGCTGTTGGCCCTGGCCGCCTACAACGCCGGCGAAGGCACGGTGAGCCGGGCAATCGAGCGCAACGAGAAGCTCGGCCTGCCGACCGACTACTGGAACCTGCCCCTGCCCCAGGAAACCAAGGACTACGTGCCCAAGTTCCTGGCGCTGTCCCAGGTGGTGCTGGCGCCCGAGGCTTATGGCGTCAACCTGAACCCGATTGCCAACACGCCGTACTTCGAAGTGGTTGAAGTCAAGCAAAGCATGGACCTGTCACGGGTCGCCGCGCTGGCCGAGATCGACGAAGACGAACTGTTCCAGCTCAACCCCGCGCTGAAACAGCGCACCACCCTGGATGGCCCGCAGCATCTGCTGGTGCCGAGTTCCAAGGCACAACTGCTCACTAGTACCCTTTCGACGATGAAGCCAGAAGAATTGCTGGCGATGCGGCCGAAAAAGCAGGTGTTCGACGAAGTCGAGACCGCGCGCGTTGCCGGGCGTACCCGCAGCTACAAGGTGCGCAGTGGCGACAACCTGACGCTGATCGCCAAGGCCAACAAGGTCGATGTGCATGACTTGCAGCGCTGGAACAAGCTCAACGGCCAGGCGCTCAAGGTCGGCCAGACCCTGGTGATGCAGGACACGCGCAAGCTGGTGGCCAAGGCCGACAGCAAGAAGCCGGTGCAATACAAGGTCAAGAAAGGCGACTCGTTGTACATCGTCGCCAAGCGTTTCAACGTCGAGATGCAACATCTCAAGCGCTGGAACCCGCGTACTGGCCAGGCGTTGAAGCCGGGGCAGATGCTGGTGGTTTCCGGGCCGCGCTGACTGACAAACCAGCCCAGTTTGTGTGAACGGGCTTGGTGTGTTGATCGGGCTTGTGTGGTGAGCGGGGCAAGCCCGCTCACCACACAAGCCCCGCTCCCACATTGGATCTACATCATCCCAATCGGCTTTTTCCAACCGGAACAAGCTGTTACTGTACCGATCATAAAGCGCAAGCCGCCTGGATCGGATCCCTGACTTGAAGCGTCCCCTCCTTCTACTAATAAGTCTGGCCTTGAGCTTTGGTGCGAACGCGGCGATTACCGAGAGCCACGGTTATACGCAGTTCGGCAGGCTCAAGTACCCGGCCAAATTCACCCACTTCGATTGGGTAAACCCTGCAGCGCCGAAAGGCGGGACATTGCGGGTCATGGCCTTTGGCACCTTCGATACCCTCAATCCCTATACCTTCAAGGGCTCCAGCCCGGTTTCCACGCCCAATTTCCTGCAATACGGCGTCAACGAGCTGAACGAGCCGTTGATGGTCGGCACCGGCCTGTACGCGCCTTCCGGCGATGAGCCCACCTCCAGTTATGGGCTGATCGCCCAGTCGGTGGAGTACAGTGAAGACCGCAGCTGGGTGGTGTTCAACCTGCGCCCGGAAGCGCGCTTCCACGATGGCAAGCCAATCACGGCCTATGACGTGGCGTTTTCCTATCGCACCCTGCTGACCGAAGGTCACCCGCAATACCGCACCAACCTGCAGGAAGTGGCGCGCGTGGATATCCTCAACCGGCACCGCATCCGCTTTGTGTTCAAGCGCGCCGGCAACCCGTTGCTGATCCTGCGTCTGGGCGAATTGCCGGTATTGCCCCAGCACTATTGGAAAAACCGCGACTTCAAGGCCACCACCTTCGAACCACCACTGGGCAGCGGGCCGTACCGTATCAGCAAGGTCACGCCTGGACGGCAACTGGTGTTCGAACGGGTCAAGGACTACTGGGGCAAGGACCTGCCGGTCAACCAGGGGTTCTATAACTACAACAAGGTCGAGGTGGAGTTCTACCGCGACAGCGACGTGGCCTTCGAAGCCTTCAAGGCTGGCGAGTTCGATATCTATATCGAGCATCAGGCCAAAAACTGGGCCAACGGCTACAACTTCCCAGCGGTGAACCGGGGCGACGTGATCAAGGCGCAGATTGCCCACCAGATCCCGACCCAGAGCCAGGGCCTGTTCATGAACAGCCGGCGACCGAACTTCAGCCAGACCAAGGTGCGCGAAGCCCTGGGGCTGATGTTCGACTTCGAATGGACCAACCGCACCCTGTTCAGCAGCGCCTACAAACGCACCTTGAGCTATTACCCCAACAGCGAATTCTCCGCCACCGGCGTGCCCACCGGCCATGAATGGCTGATGCTCTCGCCCTACCGCGAGCAATTGCCGGCCAACCTGTTTACCCAGCCGTTCAGCCTGCCCCAGACCGACGGGCGCGGCATCCCCCGCGAGACCATGCGCCGCGCCCTGGCCCTGCTCGGTGACGCCGGCTGGAAACTCTCCGGCCAACGTCTGCTGAACAAAGACGGCCAACCGCTGCGCTTCGAGATCCTGCTGGTCAACCCGAACCTGGAGCGCATCCTGCAGCCCTATGTCGAGAACCTGATCAGCATCGGCATCGACGCACGCCTGCGCACCGTCGACCGCGCCCAATACAAGCAACGCCTGGATCAGTTCGACTTCGACATGATCCTCATCACCCTCAACCAGACCTTGAGTCCGGGCCTTGAGCAGTGGCAGTACTTCCACTCCAGCCAGGCCGCGATCAAGGGCAGCAAGAACTACGCAGGCATTGCCAACCCGATTGTCGATCACCTGCTGGAACAACTGCTGGCCGCCAAGACCCGCGAAGAGCAACTGGCCGCCGGCCGTGCCCTGGACCGGGTGCTGCTGTGGCAGCACTACAGTATTCCCAACTGGTACCTCAACTATCATCGCTTGGCGTACCGCAACCGGTTCGCCTTTGTCACCACGCCGCCCTATAGCCTGGGCCTGAGCGCGTGGTGGCTGAAAGCTTCGGAGAAAGCCCAATGATGTATTTGCGTACTGCACTGCTCGGCGGCCTGCTGCTGTGCACCGCGGCCCACGCCGCCCCGCAACATGCGTTGACGCTCTACAACGAACCGCCCAAATACCCCGCCGACTTCAAGCACTTCGACTACGTCAACCCGGATGCGCCCAAGGGCGGCACGTTCCGCGAGTCGGCCATGGGCGGCTTCGACAGCCTCAACCCGTACATCAGCAAGGGCGTGCCGGCCGACAACCTCGGTTTGATCTACGACACCCTGGCCATGCAAAGCCTGGACGAACCCATCACCGAATACGGCCTGGTCGCCGGCAAGATCGAAAAAGCCCCGGACAACAGCTGGGTGCGCTTCTATTTGCGCCCGGAAGCCCGCTTCCATGACGGTCACCCGATCCGCGCCGAAGACGTGGTGTTCACCTTCCAGGAACTGATCAAGGAAGGCTCGCCGATCTACCGCACCTACTACGCCGACGTCGACGAAGTGATCGCCGAAGACCCGCTGAAGGTGCTGTTCAAGTTCAAGCGCACCAACAACCGCGAATTGCCGCTGATCCTCGGGCAACTGCCGGTATTGCCCAAGCATTGGTGGGCCACCCGCGATTTCGCCAAGGGCAACCTCGAAGTGCCGCTGGGCAGCGGGCCGTACAAGGTGGCCGAGGTCAAGGCCGGGCGCATGATCCGCTACGAGCGGGTCAAGGATTACTGGGCCAAGGACCTGCCGGTCGCCAAGGGTTTCTACAACTTCGATAACCGCATCACTGACTACTACCGCGACAGCACTGTCTCGCTGGAAGCCCTCAAGGCCGGGCAGTTCGACTACTGGCTGGAATTCAGCGCCAAGAACTGGGCCAACGCCTACAACATCCCGGCGGTGGCCCAGGGTCGCCTGATCAAGGAAGAAATCCCCAACGGCAACCCCACCGGCATGCAGGGCTTCGTGTTCAACATGCGCAAGCCGATGTTCCAGGACGTGCGTGTGCGCAAGGCCATCAGCCTGTTGCTGGATTTCGAATGGAGCAACAAGCAGCTGTTCAACGGCGCCTATACCCGCACCCGCAGCTACTTTGAGAACTCGGAGATGGCCGCCACCGGCCTGCCCGGCCCGGATGAACTGGCGATCCTCGAACCGCTGCGCGACAAGATCCCGCCTGAAGTCTTCACCCAGGCCTTCGAACCGTCCAAGACCGACGGCAGCGGCATGATCCGCACCCAGCAGCGCGAGGCCTACCAACTGTTGCAGGAAGCCGGCTGGCGTATCGTCGATGACAAGATGGTCGACACCACCGGCAAACCGGTGACCATCGAGTTCCTGCTGGCCCAGACCGAGTTCGAACGCATCCTGCTGCCGTTCAAGCGCAACCTGGCCGACCTGGGCATCGACCTGGTGATTCGTCGGGTTGACGTCTCACAATTTATCAACCGCATTCGCTCGCGGGACTTCGACATGCTGGTGGGCAGCTTCCCGCAGTCCACCTCGCCGGGGAACGAACAGCGCGAGTTCTGGAAGTCCTCCAGCGCCGACAAGCCCGGCAGCCGCAACTACATGGGCCTCAAGGACCCGGCCATCGACCAGTTGGTGGAAGAGCTGATCGACGCCGATTCGCGCAAAAGCCTGGTGGCGCATGCCAAGGCCCTGGACCGTGTGTTGCAGTTCGGCTACTACGTGATCCCGAACTGGCACATCAAGACGTTCCGCGTGGCGTATTGGGATCACTTGGGCCACCCCAAAGTCCCGCCGCGCTATGACGTCGGCACCGCCACCTGGTGGGCCAAGCCTGACGTAAAACCCGCCGTCACCTCAGACCCAGACACCAGCGCCGATCCGGCGAGCGGAGGCGATTAAATGCTGGCCTATATCTTTCGCCGCCTATTGCTGATCATCCCCACGTTGTTCGGGATCCTACTGATCAACTTCGTCATCATCCAGGCCGCCCCCGGTGGCCCGGTGGAGCAGATGATCGCCAAGCTTGAAGGTTTTGAAGGCGCCACCAGCCGCATTGCCGGTGGCGGTGCCGAAGTGTCGGTGGCCGGCTCCAGCAGCTACCGTGGCGCCCAGGGCCTGGACCCGGCGCTGATCAAGGAAATCGAGAAGATGTACGGCTTCGACAAATCGGCGCCGGAACGCTTGTGGATCATGGTCAAGAACTACGCCCAGCTGGATTTTGGCGACAGCTTCTTCCGTGACGCCAAGGTCATCGACTTGATCAAGGAGAAGATGCCGGTGTCCATTTCCCTCGGGTTATGGAGCACGCTGATCATGTACCTGGTGTCGATCCCGCTGGGGATCGCCAAGGCCACGCGGCACGGCAGCCATTTTGATGTGTGGACCAGCTCGGCGATCATCGTCGGCTATGCGATCCCGGCGTTCCTGTTCGCCATCTTGCTGATCGTGGTGTTTGCCGGCGGCAGTTACCTCGACTGGTTCCCCTTGCGCGGGCTTACGTCGAACAACTTCGACGAACTGAGCTGGGGCGGCAAGATCCTCGATTACTTCTGGCACCTGGCGCTGCCCATCACAGCCCTGGTGATCGGCAACTTCGCCACCATGACCCTGCTGACCAAGAACAGCTTTCTCGATGAGATCAACAAGCAGTACGTCGTCACCGCCAAGGCCAAGGGCCTGACCAACCACCGCGTGCTGTACGGCCATGTATTTCGCAACGCAATGTTGCTGGTAATCGCCGGTTTCCCTTCGGCCTTCATCGGGATTTTCTTCACTGGCTCCTTGCTGGTGGAAGTGATTTTCTCCCTCGACGGCCTGGGCCTGATGAGCTTTGAAGCGGCGATCAACCGCGACTACCCGGTAGTGTTCGGCACGCTGTTTATCTTCACCCTGCTGGGGCTGATCGTGAAACTGATCGGCGACCTTACCTACACCCTGGTCGATCCACGTATCGACTTTGCCAGCCGGGAGCATTGAGATGAATCTATCCCCCCTCAATCGCCGCCGGTTCGAGCGGTTCAAGGCCAACAAGCGTGGCTGGTGGTCGCTGTGGCTGTTCCTGATCCTGTTCGTGCTGAGCCTGGGCGCAGAGCTGATCGCCAACGACAAGCCGCTGGCCGTGCATTACGACGGTGGCTGGTACTTCCCGGCGCTCAAGCGTTACCCGGAGACTACCTTTGGCGGTGAGTTCCCGCTGGAGGCCAACTACAAGAGCCCGTATATTCAGGAGCTGCTCAAGGCCAAGGACGCATGGACCTTGTGGGCGCCGATTCCGTTCAGCTACCAGAGCATCAACTACGACCTGAAAGTGCCGGCACCCGCGCCGCCTTCCAGCGTCAACCTGTTGGGCACTGATGACCAAGGCCGCGATGTGCTGGCGCGGGTCATTTATGGCTTCCGTGTGTCGGTGCTGTTTGCCCTGACGCTGACAGTGCTCAGCTCGATCATCGGCGTGATCGCCGGGGCCTTGCAGGGCTTCTACGGCGGCTGGGTGGATTTGGCCGGGCAGCGCTTCCTGGAGATCTGGTCCGGCTTGCCGGTGCTGTACCTGCTGATCATCCTCGCGAGTTTCGTGCAGCCCAACTTCTGGTGGCTGCTGGGGATCATGCTGCTGTTTTCGTGGATGAGCCTGGTGGACGTGGTACGCGCCGAGTTCCTGCGCGGACGCAACCTGGAATACGTGCGCGCCGCCAGGGCGCTGGGCATGCAGAATGGCGCGATCATGTTCCGGCATATCCTGCCCAATGCGATGGTGTCGACCATGACCTTCATGCCGTTCATTCTCACCGGCGCCATCGGCACCCTCACCGCCCTCGACTTTCTCGGTTTTGGCTTGCCGGCCGGTTCACCGTCCCTGGGTGAACTGGTGGCCCAGGGCAAATCCAACCTGCAAGCGCCGTGGCTGGGCATGAGTGCCTTTGCCGTGCTGGCGATCATGTTGAGTTTGCTGGTGTTTATCGGCGAGTCCGCTCGCGATGCCTTCGACCCGAGGAAATGAGATGAATCAGGACAATCTGATCGAAATCCGCGACCTCTCCGTCGAGTTCGTCACGGGCGACCATCACCACCGCGTGGTGAACAACGTCAGCTTCGACATCAAGCGTGGCGAGACCATTGCCCTGGTGGGCGAAAGTGGCTCGGGCAAATCGGTGACCGCCCACTCGATCCTGCGCCTGCTGCCCTACCCGCTGGCGCGGCACCCCTCCGGCACCATCGACTATGCCGGGCAGGACCTGCTCACGCTGAAAGAAAAAACCATCCGCCATATTCGCGGCAACCGCATTGCGATGATCTTCCAGGAGCCGATGACCTCGTTGAACCCGCTGCACTCCATCGAGAAGCAGATCAACGAAGTGCTCGGCCTGCACAAAGGGCTGCAAGGCAAAGTCGCCACCCAGCGCACCCTGGAGCTGCTGGATCTGGTGGGCATTCCCGAGCCGCACAAACGCCTCAAGGCCCTGCCCCATGAGCTGTCCGGCGGCCAGCGCCAGCGGGTGATGATCGCCATGGCCCTGGCCAATGAGCCGGAGTTGCTGATCGCCGATGAGCCGACCACGGCGCTGGATGTGACGGTGCAATTGAAGATCCTCGAATTGCTCAAGGAACTGCAGGCGCGGCTGGGCATGGCGCTGCTGCTGATCAGCCATGACTTGAACCTGGTGCGGCGCATCGCCCATCGTGTGTGCGTGATGCAAAAGGGTTGCATCGTCGAGCAGGCCGACTGTGAAACGCTGTTCCAGTCGCCCCAGCATCCGTACACCCAGGAACTGCTCGCGGCGGAGCCCAGCGGTGGACCGGCCAGCAACGACGTCGGGCCCCCTTTGCTGGAAGTCGATGACCTGAAAGTCTGGTTCCCGATCAAGAAGGGCTTCCTGCGCAACACCGTCGATTACGTCAAGGCGGTGGACGGCATCAACTTCAGCCTGCCCCAGGGCCAGACCCTGGGCATCGTCGGCGAAAGCGGCTCGGGCAAATCCACCTTGGGCCTGGCGATTCTACGGTTGATCGCCAGCAAGGGCGGCATCCGCTTTGAAGGCCAGCAACTGGACAAGCTCACCCAGCAGCAGGTACGCCCGCTGCGCCGGGAAATGCAGGTGGTGTTCCAGGACCCGTTCGGCAGCCTGAGCCCGCGCATGTGCGTCAGCGAGATCGTCGGCGAAGGCCTGCGCATCCACAAGATGGGCACGCCGGCCGAGCAGGAAGCCGCGATCATCGCGGCGCTCAAGGAAGTGGGCCTCGACCCCGAATCCCGCCACCGCTACCCCCACGAGTTCTCCGGCGGCCAGCGCCAACGCATCGCCATCGCCCGCGCCTTGGTGCTCAAGCCGCGCCTGATCCTGCTCGACGAACCCACCTCAGCCCTGGACCGCACGGTGCAACGCCAAGTGGTGGAACTGCTGCGTAGCCTGCAGGCCAAGTACAACCTGACTTACCTGTTCATCAGCCATGACCTGGCGGTGGTGAAGGCGCTGAGTCACCAGTTGATGGTGGTCAAGCATGGGCAGGTGGTGGAACAAGGCGATGCCAAGGCGATTTTTGCCGACCCGCAGCATGCCTACACCCGGCAACTGCTGGAGGCAGCGTTCCTCGTACCCGCCTGATGTACGTAGATCAGAAATGTGGGAGCGGGCTTGCTCGCGAATGCAGTGTGTCAGTCGATGCATCTATGACTGACAAAACGCATTCGCGAGCAAGCCCGCTCCCACATTTGATCGAGTGCACACCTTCCCTTCAATAGCCATTCAATATCATTTGCGCACACGCGCCCCCTTTGCTTTAATCGCGACCAATTCTTATTTACGCCAATCCTTTTGCGTTGGATGGAAATCGTGTCGACCTCTTTCACCCACCTCTACGGCACTCACCACGGCTGGCTGCTCGGCCTGCTGCGCCGTCGGCTGAATGACCGCTGGGATGCCGCCGACCTGGCCCACGACACCTTTATTCGCCTCCTCAACCGCCCGCCGACCGAAACCGACCACGTGCGCCAGCGCTCGTACCTGGCAACCATCGCCCGTGGCTTGTGCATCGACCTCTGGCGGCGGCGCCAACTAGAGAAGGCCTGGCTGGACAGCCTGGCCCTGTGCCCGGAAGCCACCCAGCCGTCACCGGAACAACGCGCAATCATCGTCGAGACCCTCTACGAAGTGGACGCCATGCTTGCGCGTCTGCCAAAGAACGTCCGCGAAGCCTTCCTGCTCGCCCAACTGCACGGCCTGGCCTACAAGCAGATCGCCGAGCAGTTGGGCGTGGGCGAACGCATGGTCAAGAAGTACATGGCTCAGGCCCTGCTGCACTGCGCGATCCTGGAAGCGGAACTCGACGGCATGCTGGTGCAATGAACACGCCCGGCAAACTCAGCCACGCCAGCCTGGAGCAGGCGGCGCAATGGTACGTGCGCCTGCAGGATCAAGGGGGCGCCCTGGAGCAACTGCACTGGCAGGCCTGGGTCGCGCAGAACCCCGAGCATTTGGCGGCCTGGCAGTATGTGCAGCGCGTGAGCCAGCGGTTTACCCCGTTGCAGGAACACGCCCATGGCGCCAGCCGGGCGTTGCGCACCTCGCGTCGTCAAGCGCTCAAGACACTGCTGGTGCTGGGCGTCGGTTCGACAGTGGCCTGGGGCACCTGGCGCGAGACCATCTTGCCACGACTGGTCGGCGGCTGGAGCGCGGACTATGCCACCCGCAGCGGTGAAACCCGCGATGCGCTGCTGGCCGATGGCAGTCATGTGTGGCTGAACGCCTTGACGGCTCTGGATGTGCGCTTTGATGGGGTTCAACGTCTGCTGGCGCTGCGTTTTGGCGAAGTGCTGATCGACACGGCCAAGGATGCCAGCCGGCCGTTCCTGGTGGATACCGCACACGGCCGTATGCAGGCGCTGGGTACTCGTTTCAGCGTGGTGCAAAGCGACGACCACACCCAACTCAACGTCTTCGAAGGCCGGGTGCAAGTCACCGCTGCCGACCACCCCGTGCGCATCATCGAAGCCGGCCAGCAAGTCTCATTCAGCCGCAACGGCTTCCAGCCAACCGCACCGGCCTCACCGTCGCGCGAGGCCTGGAGCCGCGGCGTATTACTGGCGGACAACCTGCCGCTTGGCCAACTGATCGCCGAGCTCAACCGTTATCGCCCCGGCCACCTGGGCTGCGACCCGGCCGTGGCGCACTTGCCGGTGATGGGTTCATTCCCGTTGATGGACAGCGACCACGCGCTGCATCTGCTGCAAGCCGCATTGCCGATACTTGTCGATAAGCCGATGACATGGTGGGTCACCGTCGGTCCTCGGTAAACAATCGTCAACCGCCAGTTCCCTTTTTGAAAACTCGTTCGGTTAACCCTGCAGACGCTTCATTTCGCCGATCGATTTGATCCAAAGGGAAACATCCATGTCGCAACCTGCTCGCTTCGCGCTGCGCCCATTGGCGCTGGCTACCTCGCTGTTTTGCCTTGGCGCATCGACGCTGCAAGCCGCCGAATCGCCCTCGACCCAGGAAGCCAGCCGCAGCTATCGCATCGCCGCCGGCTCCCTGGTCAGTGTGCTGAACAGCTTTGCCGAGCAGTCCGGTATTTACATCGCCGGCCACAACCACCTCGCCGCCGGCAAGACCAGCCCCGGACTGAATGGCAGCTACACCCCGGCAGCCGGCTTGCAGCGCCTGTTGCAGGGCAGCGGTTTGCAGGCCCTGCCCCAAGGCAACAACGGCTATGTGCTGGAACAGATCCCGGCCAATACCGGTGCCCTCGAACTGGGCGCCACGACCATTTCTGGCCAGGACCTTGGCGCCACCACTGAAGACACCCATTCCTACACCACAGGCTCCATGGCCTCGGCCACCGGCCTGCCGCTGTCGATGCGCGAGACCCCGCAATCGGTCACCGTGATCACCCGCCAGCAGATGGATGACCAAGGCTCCAACAGCATCGCCGACACCCTGCGCCGCGCCCCCGGCGTGAGCGTGCAGAACTACGACAGTGAGCGCTGGGAGTTCTCCAGCCGTGGCCTGCCGATCACCAATTTCCAGTATGACGGCGTCAACTCCACCTACGACGGCGTGTATGACTACGGCACCACCAGCACCGACATGGCGGTGTATGACCACTTGGAAATCATCAAGGGTTCGGCCGGCCTGTTGAGCGGTTCCGGTGACCCGTCCGCCACGGTCAATCTGATTCGCAAGAAACCTACGGCGGTTTTCAAGGCCTCCGTGACCCAGACCTTCGGCTCCTGGGACAACTACCGCACCGAAGGCGACATTTCAGGCCCGCTGACCGAATCGGGCAATGTGCGTGGACGGTTTGTCGGTGTGTATCAGGACCGCCAGTCGTACCTGGACCATTACCAGAACACCAAGGACATCGCCTACGGCATCCTTGAGGCGGACCTTACGCCCGACACGCTGTTGACCTTCGGCATCGACCAGCAGAACACCCGCTCACGCGGCGCCAGCTGGACCGGTTTCCCAATGTACTTCAGCGACGGCTCGCGCACGAACTTCTCGCGCTCGTTCAACCCGGCGGCCGACTGGAGCCGTCGCGACTTCCAGAACCAGACGCTCTTCGCTTCGGTGCAGCAAAAGCTGGCAAACGACTGGTCGCTCAAGGTCAGCCTCGATCGCAAGCGCAGCCAGCACGACACCCTGCTCGCCTCCGCCAGTGGCGGCAACCCGGACCCGGTCAGCGGCGAGAACATGTACATGTTCATGGGCAAGTACAAGGGCGATCAGGTGCAGAACACCCTGGACGTCAACCTCAGCGGGCCGTTCAGTCTGTTTGGTCGCGAGCACGAGCTGATCATGGGCTTCATGGCCACCCGCTCAAAGCAGGACGTGCCGGTGTATGGCTCGATCTACCCCGCGGTGGGCGGCAGCATCTTCGATTGGCGCGGCAAATATGCCAAGCCCGATATCCCACGCAGCGGCCAGAACGACATCGTGCAACGCCAGACCGGTGCCTACCTGGCCACACGCCTGAAACCCACCGATGACCTGTCGGTGATCCTCGGCACCCGCGTCAGCAATTTCAGTGGCACCGACACCACCGACTTCTACGACCCGACCAAGACCGATAACCGCACCACGTATCATCAGAGCGGCGTGGTCACGCCGTACGCGGGGATTGTCTACGACCTCAACGACACCTGGTCGGTGTACACCAGCTACACGCAGATCTACCGTCCGCAAACCAGCAAGGACGCGGACCGCAAACTGCTCGACCCGATCGAAGGCGAAACCTACGAAGCCGGGATCAAGGCCGCGTTCTACGAGGGCCGCCTGAACGCCAGCTTTGCCGCGTTCCGCATCGAGCAGGACAACGTCGCCGAGTATGTCTCAGGCTTCGAGACCGACTCGGTGTACCGCCCTATTGCCGGCGCCACCACCAAGGGCTTCGAAGCAGAGCTGTCGGGTGAAGTGCTGGACGGCTGGAACCTTTCCGCCGGCTACACCTACCAGCACACCCGCGATGCCAATGATGGCTACGTCTACAGTTCGGTGCTGCAAACCACCACGCCACAGCAAGTGGTACGCCTGTTCAGCGCCTATCGCCTGCCTGGCGCGCTGGAGAAGGTCACCGTGGGCGGCGGCGTGAATTGGCAGAGCGAGTTCTTCGGCAATGTGTTCCAGCCCGACCCGGCAGATACCGTCAACTTCGGCCACAACTCACGTATCACCCAGGACAGCTACTACCTGGTGGACTTGATGGCGCGCTACCGCTTCAACGATCACCTGAGCACCACGCTCAACGTGAAGAACCTGTTCGACAAAAAGTACTACACCGGCCTGGGTAACTTCGGTACGGGCTTCTATGGCGAGCCGCGCAGCGTGCAACTGGCGACCAAGTGGGACTTCTGAGCTGACGGCACTGGCGGTGTGTGTAATGATCCCTGCACTCGCTCAAGGGAGGCAACCGCCGCCATGTCGATGCACCGCCTCGCTCCTCCTTCACGCTCGCCGCGCTTCTGGCGCGACGAGCGCCTGCCCTTCATCGAGGCACGCACCATCGACGATGGGCGCAAGGTGACCTATACCCGACACGCGCACGAGCACTTTTCCATTGGTGCGGTGACAACCGGCCGCAGCTACTACCACTATGGCGTCGACACCTTTGAGATCAGCGCCGGCACCGTGGTGTTGATGAACCCCGGCGACGTGCACGCGTGCAATCCCATCGCCAATGAGCCGTGGTCCTATCAGATGGTGTACCTCGACACGCCCTGGCTGACGGATTTGCAGCATCAGTTGGGCTTCAGTGCTGACCAGGGCTACCGGCCCTTCAACACGCCTTACACCCAGGACCCTGTGCTGTACCAGGGCCTGCTGGCGTTGTACCGGATATTGGTGGATGAACAAGCTGAGCACCTGCAAAAACAAAGCGCATTGGTGAGCTACTTCAGCGAAGTACAGCAGCGACTCAACCCCTCCCATACCCCGCTGCGCGAGGTCAACCAAAGGCTGGAGCGGGCCGCCGAGTACATCCGAGAGCGCTGCACCCAGGCGCTGAAACTGGAAGATATCTGCGGTGCGGCCGAGCTGTCGCCCTCCTACCTGATCCGGGCCTTCAAGCAGTATTACGGGCTCACGCCCCATGCGTTCCTGGTCAACCAGCGCATCCAGTTTGCCCGTACGCAATTGCGCCAGGGCGAGTTGATCGCTGATGTAGCCCTGGCCGCGGGCTTCGCCGACCAGGCGCATTTCCAGCGCACCTTCAAACAGCACTTCGCTGCCACACCAGGGCAATACCGCGACCGGCTCACGCCATCAGCAAATAACCCACACTGGCCACCAGCAACGCGGCCATTGAACGGTTAAACACCCGCACGCCCTGGGGATTGCCCAGGTAGCGGCGCAGGAAGGTTCCCGCATAGGCCCAGCAGGCCACCGACAGGTAGCAGATCACCAGGTAAAGCGCCGCGAACAGCCAGACTTGCGCGGCGTCGCCGTCCGCGACGAACAGCCCCATCCCCGCCACACAGGCCAGCCACGCCTTGGGGTTGAGCCATTGCATGATCGCGCCATACAGCATCGACGGTGCGGTGGCAGTGCCCTCGGCATCCAGTCGACCATCGTCCACCGCCAGCTTCCAAGCCATGTACAGCAGAAAGGCCACTCCACCCCACTGGATCAATTGGGTCAGGATCGGCCAGCGCACCAGTACCTCATGCAGGCCCAGGCCAATCAGCACCAGCAACAAGGTGAACCCCACAGCAGCGCCAACCACATGTTTCTGGCTGGCGACAAACCCGAAACGCGCCCCCGAACTCAGCGCCACCACATTCACCGGTCCCGGCGTGATGGAAGTGGCCAACGCGAAGGCGGCCATGGAAATGATCAAGCTCATTACAGTTCCTTTTTATTCGAACGAGTGACGAAGGCTATACGGTAGAGAGCAACTGGATCGGGGTATTGAACAAAATGCCCCTCGTCGAGGAATTTTGTATACAGCTGTAGACTTATAGCGATTTCAGCCCTAAAGTCAGCCTGAATTCATTCACACAGGCGGGAGAAAGGTCATGGCGGAAGCGGTTCTGGTCACCGGAGGCACGGGCTACATCGCCGGTTGGTGCCTGGCAGGCCTGTTGCAACAGGGTTATGACGTGCGTACCAGCTTGCGCAGCCTGGCCAAGGAACCGGCCCTGCGCGCTGCCTTGAGCAGCCAGGGTATCGACCACACCCGGCTCACCTGTTTTGCCGCCGACCTGACTCGCGATGAAGGGTGGAGCGCGGCCATGGCTGGTTGCGACTACGTGCTGCACGTCGCCTCGCCCCTGGGCCTGGATGCGCCACAACACCTGGAGGACATGGTTGCCCCGGCGCGGGACGGGACCTTGCGTGTCCTGCGTGCAGCAACCCACGCGGGGGTTCGCCGGGTGGTCATGACCAGCGCCGCCACCGTCGCCACCCCACCCTTGCAGAGTCCCGACAGCCTCAGCGACGAGTCCGTGTGGTTCGACCCCAAGGAAACCCACGTGACCCCGTATCGCCACGCCAAGCGCCAGGCCGAGCGTGCCGCGTGGGACTTCATGCACAAACAGACCGGCCCGACCACACTGACCACCGTGCTCCCCGGTGCGGTGTTCGGCCCGATCATGAGCGCTGACACCCTCGGGTCCGTGCAAGTCATCGCCCGCCTGTTGCAAGGTCGCGCCAAAGGCAACCCGCGCCTGGGCTTCGAAGTGGTGGATGTACGCGATCTCGCCGCCCTGCATATCCGCGCCATGACCGCATCGGCCGCCGCCGGACAGCGGCTGTTGGGGGTTGGGCAGTTCCTGTGGATGGCAGAAATTTCCCAGATACTGCGCGACCACCTGGGCGACGCCGCCAACAAGGTGCCCAGCCGTAACATCCCGGATTGGCTGCTGCGCCTGCTGGCACGTTTCGATCCGCTGCTGCGCGGCCTCACCCCCAACCTTGGCCGCCGACACCGTCACACGGCAGAAAAAGCCCGCGTGATGCTGGGCTGGCAGCCGCGCCCCAGCAGCGAGACGCTGATCGATTGTGCCAATAGCCTGATCACCCACAAGGTCGTTTAGACGCTTTTATTCCATTGATATAACTGCATTTTTTTCTTTCAAACGGCCGGTTTTGATAGGCAAAAATGCGTATTTCCGCTGCTGGCGCCGGTGCTAGAGTTCAGCCCCTACTCATCGCAAACAAGGAACCGCTATGTCACGTCGCCTGCTGGCAGCTGCCTGCCTGATGCTGTCTTTTTCCGCCGCCCAAGCCGCTGAACGCTGGGAAACCCTGCCGCCAACACCCGCCGCCGTGGCCGGCGCCAAGACCGGCTACGCTGCCGTCAACGGCATCAAGGTCTACTACACCCGCACCGGCCACGGCTCGCCGGTGGTGCTGCTGCACGGCGGCCTGTCCAACTCCGACTATTGGGGCAACCAGGTCAAGGCGCTGTCGGCCAAACACACGGTGATCAGCATCGACAGCCGTGGCCACGGGCGCAGTTCGCGGGATGAAAAACCCTACGGTTACGACCTGATGGCCGACGACGTGGTGGCCGTACTCGACCACCTGAAAATCCCCCGCGCCGACATCGTCGGCTGGAGCGACGGCGCGATCATCGGCATCGACCTGGCCCTGCGTCATCCGGACCGTATCGGCAAAGTATTCGCCTTCGCCGCCAACACCCAGACCGCTGGCGTAAAAGACGGTGTTGAGAAAAATCCGACCTTCGCCGCCTTTATCGAACGCGCGGGCAAGGAGTACGCCAAGCTATCACCGACGCCAAAAGAGTACGACGCGTTCGTCGAGCAAATCAGCCATATGTGGGCCAGCCAACCGAACTGGACTGACGCGCAACTGCAAAGTATCAAGACGCCGATCCTGATTGCCGACGGCGACCATGACGAAGCGATCAAGCGCGAACACACCGAGTACATGGCCGCAACCATCCCCGGTGCAGGCCTGCTGATCCTGCCGAACACCAGTCACTTTGCCTTCCTGCAAGACCCGGCGTTGTTCAATGCCGCACTGCTGGGCTTCCTCGACAGCAAATAGACCCTGTACCCTGTCGGCGCGCACCGGGTGCGCGCCCACAGTTTCCAGCCACGTCAGGATGCCAATGCCCAACCCCATTCCACGCCGGCGCAATGCCGCCGTCACCCGCGAAGCCATTTTGTTGTCCGCACGCAAGGCGTTTGCCCAGTCGGGCTATGACGGTGCCGGGGTGCGCGAAATCGCCGCTGGCGCGGGCGTGACGGCAATGCTGGTCAACCGCTACTTCGGCTCCAAGGAGCAGCTGTTTGCCGAAGTGATCGCCGACACCATGGCCAGCCCGATCATCCTCACCGAGAACAATCTCAGCTCGGAAAACCTCGGCCGCACGATGGCTACCGCACTGGTCAGCATCACCGAAGCCGGCAGCACGCCGCTGGAAGGTTTCCTGATCATGCTGCACTCGGCGTCCAGCAAACGCGCGGCGATCATTGGCCGCGAGCAAGTGGAAAAGGGCCATCAGGCGACCATGGCCGCCGCCCTCAAGGGCGCCCATCACGAAGAACGTGCGGCGTTGGTAATGGCGCTGGTGTCGGGCTTCCAGGTGATGCGCCAGATGCTGGAGTTGTCGGCATTGGCCAAGGCCGATCCGCAGGTGTTGATCGACCTGCTGACGCCCTTGTTCCAACAGTTGGTGGACGGCCACCCGGGGTCTATTTGACGAACAGTTCGCGGTCCCGCGCCTTCACATGGCCGGGGCGATAGTAGGCGTCAAACCAGGCTTTCTCACCCGCTGCCGGAGGCTTGGCCAGGCGCAGGGTTTGCAGCGCGCCAGGCTGGCTGGCATTGACGCGAAAGTGGAAATGGTCGAACAGGCGCAACGCCTCGATGGCATACACCACGGCGATCTTGCGGTCTTCGATGCGGATCAGGTGGTCGCCGTTGTTCTTCTCGCCACCGCCGGCCAGGTTGGATGAACCGGTGTACACCGTGGGGTTGGCGCCATTGAAGTCCGTGACCACAAACTTGTTGTGCACCATGTTCCCCGCATTCCCCGACCACTCCGACTTGAACGGCGCCGGTGCGTTGCTCGCCAGGTAGGCGAACGGCAGCAGCCCTACCGAACCGTCCGGCTTGCGCACCGCCAGCTTGCCGGTGCGCTGGGCCACGCCGTAGGAGAACAGCGCGCGCTGCATCAGTTCATCCAGTGCTGTGCGTACTTTGCCGTTGATCAGGCTCAGGAACACGATGGAATACAGCACCGAACTGGTGGCTTTTTCGATGCTGGTGGCGATGGGATCGAGGGACAACGCGCTGTCGGCATGCGGCGCAAAACACAGCGACACCTTGGAGCCCGGCTCGTCGCGCACCACCCACCACTGTTGCGAGAGCGGGTGCTTGCGGAACGTCGTGGGTGAGGTCCAATAGGCGTCGAAGACTTCGGCGAACTTGCCCGCGACTGTTTCGTCGTCAAACAACAGCACGTTATTGGCCTGGATATACAAGCCGCGCAAGGCAAAGTTAGTGGAACCACCGAGCACCCGGATCGCCTTGCCGGCGCGGCGCATAATCAACACTTTGTTGTGCTGCTGGCTGGAGAAATGCAGACGCTTGACCTGCGCTCCGGCCGCGCTCAAGCGGGCGGCGCTGATGCTTTCGCAGCTGTCGACGGCGCTCTGGTCGCCATGATCGTCGATGATTGCACGCAGGCGCGGGCCAAGCTGTTCCAGCCGGCGCAGGATGTCCGGTTCCTTGCTTTCGTAGATCAACGCGTCGAGGGTCAACTCGGGGTCGTTCGCCACTTGGTCGAGCACCTGCAGAATCAACTGCCGTGCCTCAAAACCCAGCCATTGGTAGTTGCGCTCGAAAGGCGCCATGTCCAGTTCCAGGTAGGCATTGGGGGCGGAACGGGCCGGTGGCAGGATACGTGTTTCATTGTCGAAACGGTCGCCGTACGCCTGGGAGGACGCAAAGCCTCGGGTAAAGCCGATATTGACGAAATGGCTGATGGTCTGCGCTTCGAGGCTCACCTGCCCTTCTACCCCGACACCTTTGCTCAATGTGCCATCGGCGCCCATGTAGCAAGCGGTGACGCGGTAGCGGAAAAAGCCTGGCAGGATCTCGCTGGGCACATGGATCCAGCGGAATTTCTGGAATGGCGCCTCGGTGGACGGAAAAGTCCGCGGCCGCTCGGGCGTGGGTGGATAGTCGAAGTGCAGGCGGTTGTGCAGCACACCCCAATGGGTGGCGCCGGGGTAGCGCACTTCGATGCTGAAACCGACAAAGTCAGGGGTGGCCAGGTCCGGCGCCAGGTCGAACGCCAGCAGTGCGGCGCCCTCTCCTCGGTACAGCTTGAAGGTCAACCCCTGGAACGTGGTCTTGCTCTCGAAATCGGCGCTCAAGCGATGTCCCTTCCAATGGGAGACGGTGCTTAGAGTCTAGCGCCTGCGCCGGATCAAGCCAGTGGCGCTTGAGTGACAATATCGTCAATACCCAACACCCGACCGTCCTCGGCGAGGATCTCGACGTTGCGCAGCGGCTTGAGCGAGCGTGCATCCAGTACCTGGGTGCCGACATGTTCCGGCTCGGTGAAGGCTTGGCCCCACTGCGCCAGTGTCACCAGCACCGGCATCAATGCGCGGCCCTTGTCGGTGAGCTGGTATTCGCTGCGCGCGCCGACTTCGCTGGTTTGCAGCAAGCCTTGCTCGACCATGTCCTTGAGGCGGGTGGCAAGAATGTTTTTCGCCACGCCAAGGTGCTTCTGGAAATCACCGAAGCGCGTCACCCCGGCGAATGCATCGCGGATGATCAACAGCGTCCACCAGTCACCCACTACGTCCAGGGCGCGTGCCACTGGGCAGCAATCGCCTTCCAGGCATTTGCGTTTCATCGTCGGCCCTCCAGGCAGCTGTAAAATTAGGTTGCATTATAGGACCAACAGGCACAGGATAAAAACAGTTTCATCATTAAACCTAATTTGTAGCCTGGAGCTGATCATGGATATTCGTGGAAAAGTGGTAGTGGTTACCGGTGCCAATCGCGGCCTGGGCAAAGCGTTCGTCAATGCCTTGCTCGAAGGCGGCGCAGCCAAGGTCTACGCCGGAGCGCGCGACCCCAGCAGCGTGAACATCCCCGGCAGCACGCCGATTGCCCTGGACATCACCGATCAGGCCAGCGTGCAACGCGCCGCCGAGCAGTGCACGGACGTGGATATCGTGATCAACAACGCGGGGTTTCTGAAGTACGGCTCATTGTTGGCGGAGGACAGCGTCGAGAACCTCCAACAGCACTTCGACGTCAACACCTTCGGCACCCTGCGCGTCAGCCGTGCCTTTGCGCCGATCCTGGCCAAGCAAGGCGGCGGTGCGTTGATCAATGTGCTGTCGGTTCTGAGCTGGCTGAGCCCTCCGGGCGCCGGTGGCTACAGCGCCTCCAAGTCCGCCCAGTGGGGCCTCACCAACGGCCTGCGCGGCGAGTTGCGTGAGCAGAACACCCTGGTGATCGGCGTGCACCCGGCCTACATCGACACCGACATGGTGGCCGATGTGCAAGCCCCGAAAAGTACGCCCCAGGAAGTGGTCGCCCTCACCTTGCAGGCCTTGAGCGACGAGCGTGAAGAAGTGCTGATCACCGACATGACCCACGGGGTCAAAGCCTCGTTGTCCACCGACAGCCCGGTCTACCTCAACCGTTGATCAACGAAAAGTGCGCGCCCACCCCGGCGCGCACGCCTTCGGCCACGGCCAGCGCGACGGAACCGGCGGCCAGCGACGTATCACCACAGGCAAACACGCCAGGCACGGAGGTCTGGCGCATGTCGTTGGTGTGCAGGTAAGTGCCGGTGGGTCCGTCGGCCAGTTCGCAACCCAGTTGCTCGGCCAGGGGGCTGATGCGGGTGCGGGACATGGTGAAGATGCCGTCGAGGTTGAAGACTCGGCCATCGTCCAGTTCCAGGTTGGCGCGCTCACCGCTGATGCGCCGTACCGCCGCGTTTTCCACGCTGACCCCACGTCGATCCAACTGCGCTTGTTGCTCGGCATCCGGGGTAAACACGCCATTGGTGAACAAGGTGGTGGTGCCCCAATCCGGCAGCATCAGTGCGTGGTGCATGGCCAATGGTGAGGTGGCGAGTACGCCGATACGGCCTTGATCCAGCTCATAGCCGTGGCAGTACGGGCAGTGGAATACGTGCTTGCCCCAACGTTCTTGCAGGCCTTCGATAGTGGGCAACTCGTCGACAACGCCGGTGGCGAGGATCAGGCGCTTGGCCTGGAACGTACCGTTGTATTCGGTACGTACGCTGCAACCTTCGGCCTGAAGCACGCGGTCCTGCACCCACGTGACCGTCGGGTACTCCATCAATTGGCTGCGCCCTTCGGCAGCGATCATCTCCGGCGCCTGGCCGTCCTGACCAAGAAAACCGTGGGAGGTGGCCGCAAAGCGATTGCGCCTCTGCCCCGAGTCGATCACCAGTACCTGGCGCCGCGCCCGCGCCAGTTGCAGGCCGGCAGACAGGCCCGCGTAGCTGCCACCCACGATAATCACGTCGTACATCATGAAAATGACCCCATGTTGTGTGCCCTCGGTTATCCGAGGGCTTTCACGACACACCATAAGTTACGTAAAAATAGTCCGTCAAGCGTCTCGCAACTTTTAGGGTTACGAACGATACTTTCGGCTTGAATGAACCGAGGCCCCTTGATGAGAAATGACACCCGCCTTTCGCGCATGCTTCACGTGCTGATCCATATGGGTCGCCATGAAGAGCGCGCCACGTCGGAAACCATCGCGCAGATGCTCGGCACCAACCCGGTGGTAGTGCGGCGCACGCTCGGGCTGCTCAAGGAAAAGGGCTATGTCCGTTCGGAAAAGGGCCATCAAGGTGGCTGGAGCCTGGGCAAGCCGTTGAGTGAAATCACCCTGCTGGAGATTCACAACGCCCTGGGCACGCCGTCGATATTCGCCATCGGTTTGTCCACCGACCACCCGCAATGCCTGGTGGAACAAGCGGTGAACGCCGCGCTGACACAGGCCTTCGAGCAAGCCCAGGCGCTGCTGCTGGAGCGCCTGGGCCAAGTCACATTGGCGCAATTGGCCGAGGATTTTGATGAGCGCTATCGCCTGGCGATGCAGCCTTAGCGCTGGCTCGGGATACGGATATCACCGTCGCGGCACTGGGTTTTCACACTGCGCGGGCAGCCGGTAAACGCCAGGTCCTTGGTCAGGCACACCCGCACTTCCGAGAACACCTTGCCTTTGCAGATCACCGCCAGCCCATGGTTGCCCATGCGCGGGTTGCTCTCGCGGAACAGCGCCTCGATCTCACGGGCTTGCAGCGATGGCGGCGTGTTGAAGGGTTGCAGTTGCTGCGGAATGCTCACCACGCCCAGCGCCTCATCGGTTTTTTGCAGGTAGGCCAACGGCTCCAGGCCACTGCAAGTGCCATGCTTGGCCCATTCGTGCCTGAGCAGTGAACGGGTCGGGAACAATGCTGCGCCTTTTTCGATTTCTTCGCGGCTCAACTGCGATTGCGGCGAGCAAGACGCCGGCCACCCTCCCCGCGCGTACTGCGGCCACAAGCCGTGCAACACAAACCCGTAGCCCTTGCCTGAACACTGTTCGTTGTCCGGGTGCGTCAGGCAAAAGGTCGGCGACCACGACAACGACAACACATAAAAATCAAACTCCCCCGGCGTGCCTTGGCTACGCGGAGCCGCCATTGCACTGGTGGCCAGTAACAACCCGATCGCTAACCAGTATTTCATCCGTCTATTCCTTGGAAAAAAGAAAAACTCTATCGAGCCTAGCCAGGATGATGGGGGTTACGTTGTAGCACCTTGTCCAGGATCCGATCGGTCTTCAGCGCCTCGATGGCCAACGACGGATGTTCGGCTTCGCCGCGAATATGCGCGTTCATCGCCACTACGTGATGCCACTGGATATGCGCGTGGCACGGTACTTCCAGCACCTCCTGCGTCTCGCCTGCAAGACGCAGGGGCTGGTCTTCGAACACCGAGAACTGGATTCGACCACGGCTGCCGATCAGTTCCACCCGGTCTTCACGACGGTCCGCCACAAAATTCCAGCAGCCCATGCCCAGCGCGCCGGACGCAAAGCGCCAGCTGGCCGTCACGGCATCTTCCGCCGCGTAACGGCCTTCCTGGCGCGAGGTGTAACCGGACACTTCGATGATATCGCCGGCCAGGTACTGGAACAGGTCAAAGCCATGGCTGGCCAAGTCGGCAAAATAACCGCCACCGGCAACGCTTGGGTCTGTGCGCCAGTTGGCGGCATTGGCGTCATGGGCAGCCGGTGGTTTGCACAGGGTCCAGGTCAGGTGGCGCAGCTCACCGATGCGCCCATCCCGTAGCCAGTCGCGCACTTGCTGGAAGCGCGGCAGCGAACGGCGGTAATAGGAAACAAACAGATGCAACCCGGCACGTTCGAACGTGCGCTGCATCAATGCGCTCTGCTCGGCATTCAGCGACATGGGTTTCTCGACGCAGCAATGCTTGCCGGCCGCCGCCACCATCAGGCTGTACTCAAGGTGGCTGTCGGGCGGCGTGGCGATGTAGACGGCGTCCACTTCAGGGTCGTTGATCAGTGCCTGGGCGTCGGTGTAGAAGCGTGCAATACCGTGGCGTGCCGCATAATCACGCACGGCGTCTTCGCGGCGCCCCATCACGGCCACCAACGCAGAACCTGGCGCTTTGTAGAAAGCCGGCCCACTCTTCACTTCAGTGACACTGCCACAGCCGATCATGCCCCAACGTATGGTGCTCATCTGCTCTCCTCGTGCTTTTTGATCAATCGGGCAGTATCCACATCCCTCTGCTTATGCGCCATCCCTCATGATCAACCTGCGGCGAGTCCAGCCCCACGGCCTGCGCCTTACGCCGGCAACGGAATCACCCTCAACGCCCGGACCGATTTATAAGAAAAACTTGAATAAATCTCCTTGACGCAAGGCAACGTCTGCAACACCTCCCGCGCAAACTCCCCAAACGACTCCAGGTCCTTCGCCACCACTTCCAACAAAAAGTCATAACGCCCGGACACGTTATGACACGCCACAATCTCCGGAATCTCCAACAACCGCTGCTCAAACGCCCGGGCGATCTCCTGGGTGTGACTCTCCATCATGATGCTGACAAACGCCGTCACCCCATACCCCAATGCCTTGGGTGAGAGAATCGCCTGATACCCACTGATCACCCCACTCTCTTCCAGGTTGCGCACGCGCCGCCAGCACGGCGAGGTCGTCAAGGAAACCCGGTCGGCCAATTCAGCCACCGTGAGACGGGCATTGCCCTGCAACGCGTTTAAAAGTGCTTTATCGGTACGGTCGAGACTGACAGGCATAACGTGCCTCTATTCTTTATTTTTATGAGGTTTTCATCCCATGACGCGGGAATTAGCAGCAAATATTGCAAAGTTCATCTCTGGTTATGAGCATAGCATTGTAGGAAATAAGGAGCGTCCGACATGAACAATAAACACAATGCATTCGGCTTTTCCACCCGCGCCATCCACCACGGCTATGACCCAAAAGACCACCACGGCGCACTCGTCCCGCCGATTTACTTGTCAGCCACCTTTGCTTTCCCAACCGCTGAATACGGCGCCGCCTGTTTTGCCGGCGAAGCGAGCGGCCACTTCTACACACGTATTTCCAACCCGACCCTGGCGCTGCTGGAATCACGCATGGCCACCTTGGAAAATGGTGAGGCTGCCGTGGCGTTCAGCTCAGGCATGGGCGCGATTGCTGCGACGTTCTGGACCCTGCTGCGCCCCGGTGATGAGGTGATCGTCAGCCAGACCCTGTACGGCTGCACCTTTGCACTGCTGCACCATGGCATCGGTGAATTCGGTATCAAAGTGCGGCATGTCGACCTCACCGACCTCGAAGCGCTGCAAGCCGCTCTCAGCCCTGCCACCCGCATGATCTATTGTGAAACCCCGGCCAATCCCAACCTGCGACTGGTGGACATCGCCGCCGTAGCTGCCCTCGCCCACCAGCAGCCAAATGTCACCCTGGTCGTCGACAACACCTACTGCACACCCTACCTGCAACGCCCCCTCGACCTGGGCGCCGATGTGGTGGTGCACTCGGCCACCAAGTACCTCAGCGGCCATGGCGATATCACCGCGGGCATCGCCGTGAGCAGCCAGGCCCTGGCCCAGCGCATTCGCCTGCAAGGCCTCAAGGACCTGACCGGGGCAGTGATGTCGCCGCAGGACGCCTCACTGTTGATGCGCGGCCTCAAGACCCTGGCCCTGCGCATGGACCGTCATTGCAGCAACGCCCAGGCGGTGGCCGAAGCCTTGCAGGCGCACCCGGCCGTGCAGTGGGTGACATACCCAGGGTTGCGTTCTTTCCCGCAATACGAATTGGCGACACAGCAGATGAAACTGCCAGGCGGCATGATTGCCTTCGAACTCAAGGGCGGCATAGAAACCGGTCGACGCTTCATGAATGCACTCAAGCTGTTTACCCGTGCGGTCAGCCTGGGTGATGCCGAGTCACTCGCCCAGCATCCGGCGAGCATGACCCATTCCACCTACACCCCGCAGGAGCGTGCGGCGCACGGGATCAGCGAAGGGCTGGTGCGCTTGTCGGTGGGGCTTGAAGACGTTGCCGACCTGTTGGCGGATGTGCAACAGGCACTGGCCAAGTGCAACCGTGCTATTACGCGTCCTTCTAAGCTTGTGAGTTTTTAATCCGATTTTTTAAGATTGGATCCCCTTCCCGTCGCCAGGCTGTACTAGCATAGGTTCCGGCGGGAAGGACTATCACGGTAGGTTATTCGCATTGGCTTGTATCTTAATCCCCGTCGCTATAAGGCCGAATACCTGCACGCCTCATGGACGAAATGATGAACTCACAGCTGTTCCCTCATATTGGCAAAGTCATCGCCAGCACCGGCAGCCGCCATTTCCCACGCATGCTGCATGACCTGATCCTCACCCAACTGGCAGTGGACGCCACCCATATCACGCAATTGCAGGTCAGCGCCGACGGGCAAACCCGCCGCAAGATCAGCCCGGTCTACACCGATTCGGTGGAGGCGTTGGGCGAGGAACAACCCGCCGCACAATTGCACCTCACCCGCCGCAAGGATGACGTGCGCTACGTGTTGTCGGTGTATCGCTCGCACCAGTCCGAAAGCTTTTCGCCCCAGGAACGCAGCATGTTGCAGGACTTTTCTACCTTGCTGCTGCCCATGGTGGAAAAACACATCGCCGCGATCCAACCGTGCCGCCAGGACAGCGACGCGGTAGTGCCGGAAAACCAAGGTATCGAAACCCTGCGCAGGCGCATTCAAGAACGACTGGTGCAGTCAGGGTTGACCTTGTCCAACCGTGAACTTGAGGTGTGCGTGGGCCTGCTCGCCGGGCGCACGGCGCCGGAGTTGGCGGAGCAGTTGGCGTTGAAGGTCAACACCATCGAAAGCTACCTGAAACGCGCGTCGATCAAGCTGGGGATCAGCGGGCGGCATTCGTTGTTGCGGTGGATGTATGCCACTGAGGACACGCTCTCGTAAAAAACACTGCAGAAGCCGGCTTGCCGGCTCCTGCAGCGGGTTCCTCAATCTCTGGCAAGCGCCTCGATCGGATCCAGCCGCGCCGCATTCCTGGCCGGCACAAAGCCGAACACAATGCCGATCAACGTCGAACAGGCAAACGCCGTGATGATCGAACCCAGGGAAAACACCATCTCCCATTCCTTTACAAACAACGAAAACAGAAAGCCCAGGGCGTAGGACAGCGAGATCCCGATCAGCCCGCCGATCAAACACACCATCACCGCTTCCACCAGGAACTGCTGGCGGATATCCGACTGCCGCGCCCCCACCGCCATGCGAATGCCGATCTCACGGGTACGCTCGGTGACGGACACCAGCATGATATTCATCACGCCAATGCCCCCCACCAGCAACGAAATCACCGCGATCAACGACAGCAGCAACGCCAGGGAGCGGCTGGTTTTCTGCACCGTCTGCATGATGCTGTCGAGGTTGTTGGTGAAAAAATCCTTGGTGCCGTGGCGTTGCAGCATGAGCTTGTTGACGTTGTCTTCGACCACCTTGCTCGGCTGGCCGTCCTTGATGCGCACGGTGATGCTGTCCAGATGGCGCTGCCCCAGCAAACGCCCCGCCGCTGTTTCGTAGGGCACCCACACGTTCAACGCCTTGCTGGCGGCGAACATGTTCTTATTGTCAGCGGTGACCCCGATCACGGTACACGGCAGGTTGCCCACCAGGATCACCTGCCCGAGCGGATCGACGTTCGGGCCGAACAATCGGTGACGGGTGTTGTGGTCGATCACTACCACCTGGGCCTGGCGCCGTGCATCGCTTTCGCTGAAGGCGATACCGGCTTCGAGCTTGAGTCCCTTCACCTTGAAGTAGCGGTCACTCACCCCATTCACCTGCGCATCCAGGTCGATATTGCCAAAGCGCAGCAACAGGTTGCGACCCACCACCGGCGTGGCGCTGTCGACGTAATACAGCTGGTTCAACGCGTCCACGTCCGAAGGCATCAAGGTCTCGATGGCCGAGGCGCGACTGTCGCCAAAACTGGTGCCGGAAAAGATGTCGATGGTGTTGCTGCCAATCGCCTGGATGTCCTTGAGCACATAACGCTTGGCGCCTTCGCCGATGGCCGAGATCGACACCACCGAAGTGATACCGATAACGATACCGAGCATGGTCAACAAGGTGCGCATGCGGTGAGACACCAGCGCGACCCAGGCCATGTTGAAGGCCTCCTTGAACAACCCCAGGCTCGCCACCAAGCGCCGGGCGCCGCTGCGTTTTGGCTCGATAGGTGTGTCGCTGGGCAACTCCAGGCCAGCACGCTCATTGGCCTTGTCGCTGACGATCTCGCCATCGCTCACCTCGACGATGCGCTGAGCATTCGCCGCGACCTTGGGGTCGTGGGTGACGATAATCACCGTGTGCCCCGCCGCGTGCAGCTCGGCGAGGATACGCATCACCTCTTTGCCACTGTGGGTGTCGAGGGCGCCCGTGGGTTCGTCGGCAAGGATCACTTCGCCGCCGTTCATCAAGGCACGGGCGATACTCACCCGTTGCTGTTGGCCACCGGAGAGCTGGCTGGGGCGATGGGTGGTGTGACCGGACAGGCCCAGCCGCGCGAGCAACTCCCGTGCGCGGCTGTGACGTTGGGTTTCCGGTGTGCCGGCGTAGATTGCTGGCATTTCTACGTTGTGCAAGGCACTCAGGTGCGCCAGCAAGTGGTAGCGCTGGAAGATAAAACCGAAGTAATCGCGGCGCAGTTCGGCCAACTGCTCATCCCCCAGGGAACGGGTTTCGATGCCGTTGATCTTGTAGCTGCCGGCCGTGGCGTAATCCAGGCCGCCGAGGATGTTCATCAGGGTGGATTTACCGGAGCCCGAAGCGCCGATAATAGCGACCATTTCCCCGGCATGGATCGTCAGGTCGATGCCCTTGAGCGCGATGAATTCGCGCTCGCCGGCCATGAAGCTGCGGGTGATGCCCTTGAGTTCCAGCAGTGGCTGAGTCATCCGTCAGTTCCCCGCCACAGCCGGCGTGGCGTCGCCGATCACCACGTTGTCGCCTTCGGCCAGGCCTTCGAGGATCTGCACCTTCACATTGTTATTGATCCCGGTCTTCACCTCCCGCGACACTGCCTTGCCCTTGGCGTCCAGCACCCGCAACGAGTAACTGCCGTCGTTATTGCGCGCCCCCAGCGCCGCCACCGGCACCATCAGCGCGGCCTCGGCAGTGTCGAGCACGATACGTACCTGGGCGGTCATGGCGATGCGCAGGCGGTGGTCGGGGTTGGGTACGTCGAACAGTGCGTTGTAGAACACCGCCGTGTTCTGCTTCGGCGTGCCGGCGGTCTGGGTTTCCAGGAAGTTCTGCGGTGCCGGTTCCGTGCCGCGCAGCTTGGCGTAGTAGCGCTTGTCGGCCTCACCGAGGATGGTGAAGTACACCTGCTGGCCGGGGCTGATGTGAATCACATCCGCCTCGGAGACCTGGGCCTTGACGGTCATGGTGTCCAGGTCCGCCAGCTTGAGCAGTACCGGCGCCAGTTGGTTGGCGATCACGGTCTGGCCTTCCTGGGTGACGATGCCCACTACATCACCGTCGATGGGCGCGACGATGCGGGTGTAGGCCAGGTTGACCTTGGCGGTGTCGATCTGGATGTGGGCGCTTTTGATTTGCGCGTCCAGGGACAAGAGGTTGGCCTGTTGCACCTGGAAGGTGGATTCGGCGTCTTCGAAGTCCTGACGGGAGACCGATTCGTCAATCTGCAGGCCTTTGTAGCGTTCGTACACGGACTTGGCCTGCTTGAGCTGGGCGGCGGTGGCGCGGCGTTGGGCCTGGAGGTTTTCTTCGTCGACCTGGGCTTTGCGCAGGGTGTTTTGCAGGATCAATGGGTCGATTTCGGCCAGCCACTGGCCCTTTTTGACCTTGTCGCCGACTTTGACTTTGAGGGATTTCAATTGGCCGGAGACTTGGGCGCCGACGTCGACCTGTTTGATGCCTTCGAGCAGGCCGGTGGCGAGGACGGCGTTTTCGATGTTGCCGCGTGAGGCGGTGGCGGTGAGGTATTGCGGTGCGTCGGCGGGAGCTTGGACCGTGTAGATGATCAAGCCTATGGCGATGGCCAGTGCGGCGAGCATTCCTAGTTTGCGTAGCGTTGGCTTTTGCATAGATGACCTTTGATCGAGAACATATCCGTTATTTGAGTAACGGCCACTATTGGTTCCGCTCTTACAGCGGGTCACTTTTGAAAAGCGCAAAAGTAACCAAAACGCTCTTGCCCCAACACTCGGCACCTCAGTGAATCAGATAGACCCAGGCGATACATTCGCAGGCAAGCCAGCTCCCACATTTGACCGGGCTCGACCACACAATACCGGTCGGCTCTAAGGCCGCCGCGCTCTGCTTTTGCTTTGGCTTTTGATCTTCGGCGCCCCGTAA